>JAJFIM010000061.1 GCA_021774995.1 Alphaproteobacteria bacterium
CCCCTGCTCCCACGGCCTGGAATCGACCATCGTACAGGTGAGCGCGGCCCAAGCGACGCTGCTCCGGCCGGGCGCCGTCGCCCGCGAAGAGATTGAAGCCGCATTGGGGCGGCGCTTGAAACGCCCACAGAGCGGCGCGCCCACGGCTCCAGGTCAACTCGCCAGCCACTACGCCCCTGCGCATGTTCTGCGGTTGAACGCCCGCTACGTCGACGCTGACGAAGCCCTGCTGGCCTTTGGGACGCCCTTGACGGGCGCTCCTTGCGCCATGCTCAATTTGAGCCTCACGGGCGATCTGAGGCAAGCGGCGGCGACTCTCTTTTCTCATCTCCGTGCGCTCGATCAAACGCCCTGCGCGCGCATCGCCGTGATGCCAATTCCGCATGACGGTTTGGGCGAAGCCATCAATGACCGCCTGGAGCGCGCCGCGGCGCCGCGCGGCGCCATGTCTTAAGAAACTCAACCAAGATCCCTATCTAAGAAATTGAATTTATTGCATACTTAGCCTCATGATCCAGTCCCCACCCAGTGCCGAAACCCTCGACCGCCTCGCGCAGGTGGTGGGCCCGAAAGGGTGGACGCGCGACCCGGCGGAGATGGCGCCGTATCTGACGGAATGGCGGAACCGCTGGCAGGGCGCCGCGCCCATGGTGGTGAAACCCGCCACGACGCAAGAAGTCGCCGGGCTCGTGCGCATCTGCGCTGAGACCAAGACCGCCATTGTTCCCCAAGGCGGCAACACCGGATTGGTGGGCGGCCAGATTCCTTTTGGCCATGAGATCCTGCTCTCGCTCGCCCGCATGAACCGCATACGCCGCGCAGACCCCATAAATGGTTCAATCACGGTCGACGCCGGGTGCGTCTTAGATACGCTGCGGGAGCGCGCCCGCGCACTTGATCGGATGTTCCCATTATCGCTTGCGTCGGAAGGCAGCGCTCAAATCGGCGGCCTGTTATCCACGAATGCAGGGGGGATATCTGTTGTCCGCTACGGGACCATGCGGGATCAGGTTTTAGGTCTTGAAGTGGTGACCCCGCAGGGCGAGATCTGGGATGGATTGAAAGCTTTGCGCAAAGACAACACCGGCTACGATCTGAAGCACTTGTTCATCGGCGCCGAAGGCACACTTGGCGTCATCACCGCTGCGGTTTGCAAACTGGTTCCCCGCCCCAAAGACGTCGCGACGGCTGTGGTCGCCGCGCCCGATCTTGAAAAAGCGGTCGCCCTCCTTCACGACTTGCAAGCCTTTACGGGCGGCGCCGTCAGCGCCTTTGAACTCATCCCCCGGATCGGCATTGAGTTTGCGCTCAAACATGCGCAGGGCGCGCGCGATCCTTTTTCCAAACCCCATGACTGGTTCGTGCTGGTGGAGGTCTCGTCGGGAGTTAACGCGGGAGGCATGGCGTCCCTCTTGGAGACGCGCCTTGCCGCCGCCCTTCAAGACGGATTGGCGCGCGACGCCGTGATTGCGGCAAGCCTTTCCCAAGCCGCGCAGTTCTGGCGCCTGCGCGACTGCTTGTCGGAAGTTCAAAAATATGAAGGGGCCAGTCTGAAGCACGACATATCCGTTCCGGTCTCCGCCCTGCCCGCTTTCATCCGCCGCGCCAGCGCCGCCGTTCGCGCCGCGGCGCCGGGGATCAGACCGGTTGCGTTCGGTCATATTGGCGATGGCAATGTTCATTTCAACCTGAGCCAGCCGCTGGGCGCAGACCCCCAGAAATTTCTCTCCCGCAGGCGCGACATAGAACGGCTGGTACACGATATCGTTGCAGATCTCGGCGGGTCGATCAGCGCCGAACACGGAATCGGGATCGCAAAAAAAGACGTTATTCTCAACTATAAAGGCTCTGTGGAAATGGAAATGATGCGCCGCGTAAAAGCGGCTCTTGACCCGCTGGGGATCATGAACCCCGGCAAAGTCCTCTAAACGCAGGTTCAAGAGCGCCCCCTCGATTCCCGAAATGGCTTGAATTGAGAACGATTCCTTAACGCTATCTTATCGGGGCGCCGACATACTGGCCTGAAGGAAAAGATG
This sequence comes from Alphaproteobacteria bacterium, assembly GCA_021774995.1. Classification (GTDB taxonomy): domain Bacteria; phylum Pseudomonadota; class Alphaproteobacteria; order SMXP01; family SMXP01; genus JAJFIM01. Next base: position 2,037 of record JAJFIM010000061.1, read on the forward strand.
ACGCCCATGACCCTGCCCGCATATACAGACAGGAATGAGGATCGCGAACCGGAAGAAGACGCCGGTCCGGTGCTCAGGCTTGTACGGGGTTTTCTCACCAACAAAGCCACGCGCCTCACGGCCCAAAGCGTGCAGCGGGCGCTGGTCCACGCCAGATTCCAAGGCGAAGCGACCCGCACCCGGCAGCAAGCGGCGGCGGCCAGAACAATTAAAACCATTGAAGAGGCGGTGATGGGCATTGGCCGCATCGGCCTAAAATTAGTGGAATTACGCGCCCTCATCGCGCCTTTGCAGGAGGACGGCAATGTCTATGCGCGCACATCATGCGCCAAGCGCTATGAAGAGATGCGCAATGAGATCGATCTCATCGCCATGTCCGCCACCTATCTTGGCCTCAACCTCATTGACGGAACGGATGCGCACATCCGCCTCATGACCGGCATGACCTCGCGCACCGCGTTCACCATCTCACACACAAACCTGACGGCCGGTCGAAAAGGTCTGGGCCTGCCCGCATTGCGTTTTGCCTTCACGCATGAAATTGAAATAAAAGACGCATTGCATTGCATTGGCCTTGCGCAAAAACACCTTCACTGGGCTATGAATGTCTACCGACAGGAAGCTCTCTACATCCAACGCCGCACAAATGTGCGCCTCAATAAAGACGTCTGGCCGCCAAAAGACGAACTCTATCATCCGCCTGAGGATGAATAAAAAATGCTCTAGCCACTCAATGCCGGCACGACGGCGTCGCCGATAAGGCGAATTGTATCGGCCGGGTCCTCATAAATGCGCAGAGCGATTTCCGTCAAACCCGCTTTCTCAAACTGCTTTAACCGGTCAATCTCCGCGTCGACCCCGTCTATCGACGCAGTGGAACAAAGGTTTTCCACCAGGGCGTCGATGATTCTCTCCGGCACGCCTTCAATTTCGTGAGTGCGTTTGCGCAGCGCGCCGAAAAATGCGCCCATATTGGCCTCGACAATTTCACAATCCGCTTCGCTCAAGAAGTAATGCGTGGCGTCGCGCCCCAGCATGCCCCGCAAGCAGAGCCATTGGCGCGCCTCTCTCACCGCCGCGTCTTTGTCTTTTTTAACGTGCCACGCCCAGAAATTATTGACGCGAAAGCTGGATTTAGCGCGTCCGGCTTTTTCCAATGCCGGATCTATAATAGCAAAGGCCTCTTCAAGTTGAGGCAAGTGAAAATCACTAAACATAATGCCGTCCGCATAACGCGGCGCCATTTTCATCAATTGTTCTTTGTTGGCCCCCACATAGATGTGCGGCGCCGCCGCCTTGGCCCAGCGCGGGTGATAGCGCTTCACCTGATAGATCTCGCCTTCATACATCACCGGCTTGCCCATTGAAGCCATTTTCAAGATCTCGACGCACTCGCGCAAGGCCCGCACGCGGCGCGGCGCTTCCAGACCCATAGCGTCCAACGTGCCGCCGCCGCCGCCCACGACAATATTTGCGCGCCCCCCCGCAAACTCATTCAGCGTCAGAAGAGAGTTGGCCATTTTGAGTGGATGAAGCTCAAAAGGAGAGACCGCAATAGGTCCCATTCTTATTTTTTCCGTTGACCGGGCCAGAACTGAAAAATTTACGAAGGGATCGCGCGCGTCCAGCATGCTCGACACCCACACGGCGCCAAGGCCGCATTCTTCTGCAAGCCTGCCCAGAGCGCAAATTTCATCCGCCGAATTATTTGACTCCAAAATGACGTCGATTCTCATGGCCGTCCTTCCCGCGCTTGAAATGATATAAAAACTCAAGTCCTGATTAAGCTTGCGCCCCGGTCGGTCTTCAAGTCAATCGCTCCGAGGTTAAAGGCGGCTCTCATGCCACCCCTTAAGGCGGCGCTCTCGTAATTTTATTGTCTCTTTTCGCAGAAAACCGGTTTCCCCTCTTCGGATTGTGCTCTAGGTTGAACATTCAGTAACAAAGGCGTGCTTGATGACTATAGATCAATTGCAATACGATGATATGATTCAGGAGGCCTTGCGCGGCGTCATGGCGCAGGCGATAGAAACCGTTGCCAAGAGTGGCTTTCCGGGCGAACACCATTTTCTGATCGTCTTTCGCACGCGGCGCCCGGACGTAGAAATTTCTGAAGCCCTCCTGCGCCGCTTTCCAGAAGAGATGACCATCGTCCTGCAACACCAGTTTTGGGATCTCAAAACAGATTCCACGGGCTTCGACGTAACGTTAAGCTTCAGCAATGTCATGGAGCATATGCGCATTCCCTATTCCGCCGTGAAGGCCTTCACCGATCCCAGCGTAAAATTCGGACTGCAATTCCATGTCGAGGAAGGAGAAGACGCCCCCATTGAACATGACGCCGAAATCCATACCCTTCAGGACGATATGACGGCGGGCGCGCCTTCAAGACCCGCGCGCCAGGAAAAAGAGGCGCCGCAAGACGCCGCGTCCGAGACGGACGGGCAAGAGGCGTCCGGCGATGTTGTCAGCCTTGACGCCTTCCGGAAAAAATAGTCTTTCATGTCCGCCGACGCGCCTCTTCACTTATCCGATGCGGAAATTCTTGACCTGCTGTCAAAACGCGGCGGCCCGCCAAGCGCAGAACTTCTCGGGCTTGAATTTTTAAAGATAGATCAGAAAAACAGCCGCGTGACGCTGGCCTTTGAAGCGCGGCCGGATTTTTGCAACCCCATCGGCACTGTCCAGGGCGGGTTTCTGACCGCCATGCTGGATGACGCCATGGCGATTGCCGGCGTCATCCGGTCCGGCCTCGCGCTGCATATGCCGACCCTTGAGCTGAAAGTCAGTTTTTTGCGCCCCGCCCTGCCGGGAAAAATTCGCGCCGTCGGCGAAGTGATCAAATTCGGCAAAAACATCGCTTTTTTTGAAGGCAGCCTTTATGATTCGCAAGACCGCCTCATCGCGCGCGCCAGCGCGACGGCGCGTCCAACCCCGCGAACTTAAAAAACCATTTTTCACCTGAACGGATAAAGAGCCAGACATGACGGCAAAGACACGCACAGAAACGGATTCCTTTGGGCCTTTGGAAGTTCCCGCCGATAAATATTGGGGGGCGCAGACCCAGCGCTCTTTGGGCAATTTTAAAATCAGCAATGAGATCATGCCCCCCGCTTTGATCCGGGCGCTGGGCGTGATCAAAAGCGCCGCCGCCCAAACCCATATGGATGCGGGCGACATGGACCCCAGGATCGGACAGGCCATTGTCGATGCGGCGCAGGAAGTCATCGACGGCAAGCTTGACGATCACTTCCCCCTCGTGGTGTGGCAGACGGGCTCGGGCACGCAGTCCAACATGAACGCCAATGAGGTTATTTCCAACCGCGCCATTGAAATGCTGGGCGGCGTCATGGGATCGAAAGACCCGGTGCATCCGAATGATCATTGCAATCAGGGACAGTCTTCGAACGACACCTTTCCCACCGCCATGCATATCAGCGCCATGGAGGAGATCCACAACCGCCTCCTGCCCGGTTTGCGCCATTTAGCCCAAGCGCTGGGCGCTAAAGCCGGGGCTTGGGGCGACATCATCAAAATCGGCCGGACGCACCTTCAGGACGCCACCCCCTTGACGTTAGGCCAGGAGTTTTCCGGCTACCAGGCCATGGTGGAGAACGGCATTGACCGGGTGACGGAATCGACCGCGCGCCTGCGCTATCTGGCGCAGGGCGGCACGGCGGTCGGCACGGGGCTGAACGCCAAAATCGGTTTTGCCGAAAAATTCGCGGCGCGCGTCTGCGACATTACCGGTATTGGCTTTGAAACCGCACCCAATAAATTCGAAGCGCTGGCGGCCCATGACGCCATTGTCGAAGCGTCCGGCGCGCTGAACACACTGTCGGGCTCTCTGTTCAAAATCGCCAATGACATTCGCTTGCTGGGATCGGGGCCGCGCTCAGGGCTCGGCGAATTGAAATTGCCGGAAAACGAGCCCGGCTCGTCCATCATGCCCGGCAAGGTCAATCCCACGCAATGCGAAGCCATGACCATGCTGTGCGCGCAGGTCATGGGCAATCATACGACCATCACGATGGCCGGTTCCCAAGGGCATATGGAACTCAACGTCTTTAAACCCGTGATGATTCACAATCTGTTGCAATCCATTCGCCTGCTGGGCGACGGCGCCCTCAGCTTCACCGACAAGTGCATTGTCGGCATTGAACCCAACCACGATCAAATCGCGCAATTGATGAACCGCTCGCTCATGCTGGTGACGGCGCTGGCACCCAAAATCGGATATGACAACGCCACGAAAGTCGCAAAAACCGCTCACAAGAACGGCACCACTTTGCGCGAAGAGGCGGTCAATTTAGGGTTTGTCTCGGAAGCGGAATTCGACGCCGTGGTGCGCCCCGAAAATATGATCGGGCCTAAATAAGAGACTTCATGCCCCCGCCGCTCAAAAGATCAATCACCATAAGCGGCCACCGGACGAGCATCTCGCTGGAGCCGGACTTTTGGGCGGCGCTTCAGGATATCGCCATTGCCAAAGGCTTATCGTTAAGCGCCCTCGTCGCCGCCATAGACGACGCACGCACGCAAGCGGATGACAAAACAGGTCTTTCCAGCGCCATCCGCACATTTGTTTTGCAGAATTATCGGCAGCCTCCTTCTTTTGCCACTCCGCGGAATGACAATGAAACTTAGTGATTAATCCCGCCCGTTCAGCGTATCGATGGCGGAGCGGAAAACCTCGATCTGGCGATCGGTCTCCGTGCCCGGCGTTTGGTCGGCGCGGGCCGCGAAATCATCAATATAAAAGGCTCCTAACGAAGCCGATTCGATCTGCCTGCGCGGCGCCGACAGCGGCCCGGTGAGGCGGATGTTCAACGCGGGCGCGCCTTCCTCGCCCACGAGACGCACGCGGCCCTGCCCTGAAATCAGCCTTGCGCCCAGATCAATCACGCCGTCAAAGTCAATGGTCGCCGCGCCGTCCGTGTCGGTTATGGCGTTGGCGGCCAGAATACCCAGGAGCGATTCTTCTTCCGTTTTCCCGCCATTCTTTTTCAGCAGAATTTTTCCATCTTCGATGGGAACAACGCCGTAAAGCGTCTGATAGTGTGAGCGGCCCGACGTCATGGAGTCTTGCGCCATGGCTCTGTATGTCTCAAGGCTTGTTGCCCGATCAATACCTGCGATCAACGCCAGCACGTCAAAACCTTCAAAGGCGCCGTCACTGGCCGCAAGCGTCACCGCGCCGTTAAGACTGGAAGTCAGCGCCATTTTAGTGCGCCCCAAAGCGGAAAAAGTGAAATCGAAATCCGCTTGACCCGTCAGCGGCGCGGCGTCTTTGTCTATTTTCAAGAACGCGGCCAAGGCGGGCTTCAACCCGGCGGATTTCAGGCTCAACGCGCCGGAGAGTTCAGGGAGAAGATCCCCGGCGCTATAAGACAGGGCGCCGCTCAGTTCGCCGCCAAACAGATCCGCGTTCAATTCCGACAAAGCCCATATTCCCTCTTTCAAGGTCAAAGCGCCTTTCAAATTTTTAAACGCATAGGCGCCTGAACTTATGGAACTTGCCGCCAGGCGCAGTCGCCCGCGCGCGCCGGGGAACCAGCCGTCTTGATCAGCCGCGTTCTCGCCCACACCTAAAATCTGGTTCTGAAGCGCTTCAATATCAGCGACGGTTTGCAGGCCCGAAGACAAAACAACAGGCGCCCCCACCGGATTAAAATCATCAAGACGAACGCCCTTCAACAGCGCTTCCACTTCGAAAACATGGCCATCATCATTCAGGTTCAGCGTTCCATTAAGGTTAAGTTCGGCCTTGCCCACCTGTGCGGTCAAGGAGGTGAGTGTAAGCTCTTCGCCTTCGGCCGAAAGCTCCGCAGTCAGATCAAGCGGCCCCAGTTCCCCAGCTGTGCGATAATCAACGCCATAGGCGGCGGCGAGCGCTGTTAAATCGGGCGCGCGCGCAGATAGCGCCGCGTCATAGCGCGTCAGATCGTCATTACTCGTCCCATTCAGAGTGACCAGGCTGCCGTCCGGCCCCGTGCTCTTGACATCCAGCACATAGGCGCGCTCGGCGCGGGTCACTTTTCCCTTCATTTTCACGGCGCCGCCGGTCTTTTGCTGGATCACGGCCTCAAGCGTCACATTGTCGGACACGCGCCCAAGGGCGCCGCCAAAGACAATGAATGTGGTCCCCGCGCCCTTAAACTCCCGCACCGGGAATCCAAACAGTTTGAACAAAGGCGCCGGACTGTCCGCCCTCAAGGAACCCGCTAGGGCAAAGTCAGGCCGGTCCAACGTTTTCCCAACGCGGCCCCGCACGTTAATATGAGCGCCGTCATAATCGGCGATATTGAAGCGGGTGATCTCCAACGCGCCGTCATCGACGCGCACATCCACGTCTACGCCGCGCATCCGGGTCCCTTGCCACGTGAACGCCTGCACATTCAACGCGATGCGTCCTAAAGTTTCCACTGGCGAGCGCCCGTCATCACTGGACGGGGCAAACCAAGAAAATTCTCTCAGTCCCGCCGGCAGCAACGGCGCATAGGAATCAAGATTGAGCTCATCGGACATGATGGCGGCGCCATAGCGCGGCCCTTGGCGCCCCTCTTCAAGCGAAAAGCTCGCCTGATGCGCGCGCCCGTCGAGCGTGACCTCCGCTGACGTCAACTCCATACGGGAGGGCGCAAGGACGAGTTGTCCCGCAACACTCATCTGGTTCAAAAGATCAACGGCAACTTCGTCCACGGGCAGACCGGCCCAGGCAAGAAAGGCCCGCGGGTTCTCCGAATTTAAGGACACTTGGCCGTCAAAGCGCGTGCCCCCCGTTACGGGCAGCCACTTGCCTTCACCGATGAACGCCGTCTTGCCCGGCAACCGGCCCGTGGCGCGATTGACTTTAATATGCCCGTTCTCGGCCACCGCCTCGACAACCAAATTCTGGATCACGCCCGCGCGGTAAATCACGCCGTCTACCTGGATATCGATTGCGCCGGTGAGGCTGTCCGGCAAGATGAAACCGCTGAGTTCCCTTTCGATGGTCGGCGCGGCTTTTGACATATTGACGGATTTTTGCGTTGCCGCCGCTTCTTCAAACAACGAATCGAGATTGACGCTGCGCGCCGACAGCTTGGCGGTAAAACTTGACGCCCGCCCGAGCCGAGCCGTGATCTCACCCTTCGCCCTTACGCCGCCCAGACCCAGGATCAACTCCTCGGCGGTTAACACGCGCTCGGCAATTCGCACATCCGTTTCGATCTCAAGGTCTTGGCCGAAGATTTTAGCCAAACGTCCTTTAGGTTTGGCAACGTCTTCGCCGCGCATCAACGACATGAGATCCGTCCAGCCCGCGCCGCCATCCGCGCTGGTGAAGTTTAACCGCCCCACGGCCGGGCCAAACAGGCTCGCTTCTTCCAGGAAACCCCGAAACGCCAGTTCCGCCTTGCTGGGCGCAAAGGTGATGGTCAATTTGGCCGGCACGGCGCGCACACTCGACATATCGCCTATTGTCGAGTCGAACCGTATATCGACTCCGCGAAAATTCGCCCGGCCTTTCGCCGTGAAAGGACCATCTAATGTCGTCGCGCTAAAAATACCATTGAGATCGCGCACCGCATCGCTGACTTGCAGTTCCGCGTCTGAATAAGTCAACGTCCCGTCTTCAACGGTCATATTGTCGAGCCGGATGGCGCTCAGCAAATATGACAGCCACCAAGGCGCCTGCATCTTCTTTCGCGGCGCAGCGCCTTCTCTTTGATCAAACTTCCAATTGGTTTGATTGCCCGCCAGAACTTCGACCGCAATCAATGGCCGGATCAGGCGCACATCGGTAAGCTCCACCCGCAGCGATAGAAGCGGCTTTAACGCGGCGCGCAGCTCCAACCGGTCAAGGCTGATCATTTTACGGGCGTCTTCGCTGTCATCATTTGCGATGGAGAATTTGGAAAGGGTCAGTTCCGGCACCGGCAGCAGGGCAAAACCGATATCCCCGTCAATGGAAACGTCCCGGCCCGTGATATCCTCCGCATACGCCTCAATCGCGCCGCGATAGCGATTCCAGTCGATATAGCTCGGCGCCACCAGGATCGTTCCGACCACGATGACGACGAAAAAA
>JAJFIM010000062.1 GCA_021774995.1 Alphaproteobacteria bacterium
CGTTCCGATCACGCCCCACCTTAACTTGGGTTTCATCCCGGGTATCCTTCTCTCGGCGAATGACTGTTAAAATTGGCGGAAAACGGGCTTTTGACAAGCTTGGACTAAAGGTCGCACGTTTCCATTTTATCCGCCACCGTCTCTTGCGCAATATATATTTTAATCATAAAATAATATTGTCTCAGAGGAAATATAAGGAATGCGTCATGAAAGTTGCTTGTCTTGGGGGAGGTCCTGCAGGTCTCTACTTTGCGATCTCTCTAAAATTGCGCGACCCGTCTCATGAGATTATAGTATATGAACGCAACCAGCCGGGCGACACGTTTGGCTGGGGCGTGGTGTTTTCCGATCAGACGATGGAGAATCTGCGTCAGAACGACGCCAAAAGCGCGCAAGCCATTCTCGATAGTTTTGCCCATTGGGACGATATTGACGTTCACATCCATGGGCAGACCACCACATCGACGGGACATGGATTTTGCGGCATCGGGCGCAAGAGGTTGCTGAATATCCTTCAGGACCGCGCCAGGGATCTGGGCATTGAACTGGTTTTTGAATATGAGGTTGATGTTGAAAATGACCTGGCGGAATTTGCCGACGCCGATCTTCTCATCGCGTCTGACGGCATAAACAGCAAAATCCGCAATAGATGGCCGGAAGAATTCAAAGCTAATATCGAGGTGAGGAAAAATAAGTTTCTTTGGCTCGGTACGCATAAAATATTTGACGCTTTTACATTCATCTTTGAACAGACGGAACATGGCTGGATATGGGCGCACGCTTACCGCTTTGACAAAGAGACGTCCACTTTTATTGTGGAATGCGCGCAAGATACATGGGAAAAATTCGGCTTTGACGAAATGAGCCAGGATGATTGTTCCCGGCTTTGTGAAAAGCTTTTTGCATCCTATCTTGATGGACAGAATTTAATGAGCAACGCCAAGCATTTGCGTGGGTCCGCCTGGCTCAATTTTTCCCGCGTATTATGCGAAAAATGGCATCATAAAAACATCGTATTACTCGGCGATGCGGCGCATACGGCGCATTTTTCCATAGGGTCGGGCACCAAGCTTGCTTTTGAAGACGCCATCGAATTAGCTGAAACATTATCGGCGGGAAAAAAATTTGGGAGTGTGGAAGAGGGATTGGAAGCCTATCAGGAAGCCCGCCATTTGGAAGCGCTTAAAGTGCAGAGCGCAGCACGCAATTCAACAGATTGGTTTGAACACCTTGATCGGTACACTGAATTCGAACCGCTTCAATTTGCCTACTCTCTGATGACGCGCAGTCAGCGGGTAAGCCATGAAAATTTGCGCCTGCGCGATAAAGCCTGGCTTGAATCAGTCGAGGCATGGTTTGCTGGCCAAGCCACGGGCGGTGCTGTGAGCCACGCTATGCCGCCGATGTTCACGCCCTTAAGGTTGCGCGATATGGAAGTTAAAAACCGGGTCGTCGTATCGCCCATGTCGATGTATTCCGCCATTGACGGCGCCATCAACGAATTTCATCTGGTGCATTATGGCGCCCGCGCGATGGGTGGGGCGGGATTGCTTTTTACGGAAATGACGGATGTCTCGGCTGAGGGCCGGATCACGCCGGGATGCGCTGGTTTGTACGCAGACGAACACGCCAAAGCGTGGCGCCGCGTGGTTGATTATGTCCATAACCACAGCACCGCTAAATTTGCCATTCAGTTGGGACATTCCGGGCCCAAGGGGTCCACGCACGTCGAGTGGGAAGGCGCCGACAAACCTTTGGAAACGGGAAATTGGGAACTTATGGCGCCATCGGCCGTTCCGTGGTCGCCGGAGAATCAGACGCCGCGCCCGATGACGCGCGGCGATATGGACAAGGTGCGGGATGATTTTGTTGCCGCTGTAATAAGGGCTGAGGCGTGCGGTTTTGATATGGTGGAGCTTCACTGCGCCCATGGGTATTTGTTGTCGGCCTTCATCACGCCCTTAATGAACAAGCGCGAGGATGAATATGGAGGTTCGCTAGAAAACCGGCTGCGTTTTCCGTTGGAGGTTTTTCAGGCAATGCGCGCCGTTTGGCCTGCGCACAAGCCCATGTCGGTGCGCATCTCCGCCACGGATTGGCGCGGCGGGGATGGGATCTCGGCTGAGGACGCTGTGTTAATTTCCCAAGCCTTTGACAAGTTAGGCTGTGACTTGATTGATGTTTCCGCAGGTCAGACGTCTACTGAAGCTGAACCCATCTACGGACGGATGTTCCAGACGCCGTTTTCCGATCAAATTCGCAATGAAGGCCATATGGCGACCATGGCGGTCGGCAATATATATGAAGTGGATCACGTCAATTCCATCATTGCCGCAGGAAGAGCGGATCTGTGCGCTTTGGGGAGGCCGCATCTCACCGACCCGGCCTGGGCGTTGCGCGCGGCGGCGGAGCAGCATTACCATGACGCGCCATGCCCGCCGCAATATTTAAGCGGTCAGGCGCAATTGGAGCGCAATCTGGAACGCCAGGGCCAGATGCTGACGCTGAACGCATGACGGCGGGTCTTGAGCATAAACCCCTCGAAGGGCGCCATGCCGTGATCACCGGCGGCGGTAAAGGGATCGGCGCGGCCATCGCCGCTCGTTTGAGCGCTGAGGGGGCGCGCGTCACCCTCATGGGACGCGATGCTGAGCGTTTGGCCGCCGTGGCGCGCGATCTGGAGCACGCCCAGGCGGCGCCCATGGATGTGACCGACGAAGCGGCGGTGGAGCGCGCGTTCGGCCGCGCTGTGGAAGGAATGGGGCCGGTCGCGATACTGGTCAATAACGCCGGCGCCGCGGAATCCGCGCCGTTTAAGAAGATGGACGCCGCGCATTGGCGCGCCATGCTGGATGTGAACCTTACCGGCGCTTTTTATTGCGCCAAAGCAGTGGCGGAACCGATGGCGCAGGCCGGATGGGGCCGGATTGTCTCAATCGCCAGCACGGCGGGCCTGAAAGGCTATGCTTATGTTGCAGCCTATTGTGCGGCAAAGCACGGATTAATTGGGCTTACGCGCTCTTTGGCGCTGGAATACGCCAAAAAGAATATTACCGTGAACGCCGTCTGTCCTGGATATACGGATACGGATTTAGTTGCACATTCGGTCGAAACGCTTATTAAAAAGACGGGGCGCAGTGAGACCCAAGCTTTAGGCGACCTCACCGCAGCCAATCCGCAGGGGCGTCTTGTGCGCCCGGAAGAAGTGGCCGCGGCGGTGGCCTGGCTTTGTGCGCCTTCAAGCGACGCTATCACAGGTCAATCCATCGCGGTGGCCGGGGGAGAGGTGATGTGATGCAAATGATATCCGATGTTTTGCAGGACAAATTGGGAGGCGGGGCGCCCCACTCCAAGCAATCGTTGCGTCTGTGGCTGAGATTGCTCACCTGCACCACGGTCATGGAACGGGCAATTCGCGAAAAATTGCGCACTGAATTTGAGACCACTCTGCCCCGGTTTGACTTTTTGTCGGCGCTTGACCGTGCGCCCGATGGCCTGACCATGGGACAGATCTCCGAGCGCCTGATGGTTTCGAACGGTAATGTTACGGGACTTGCCGCGCGGTTGGAGCAGGACGGTTTTATCGTCCGGCAGGTCACTAAGCCCGACCGGCGCACTCAATGCGTGAAGCTGACCCCCTTTGGTTATAAAGAATTTCAAAAATGGGCCCGCGCCCATGAAGGCTGGGTTGATGAAATGATGGGACAATTGAGCGCGCCCGAAATAGAAACGCTTCTTGATCTGCTTCATAAAACTAAAATATCGATGGGACAGGCGCGCGAGAAGGATCATTCAAAATGAAGGGCGCCGCGTATAAAGCCACTCACTTTCAATGGGAGTTCGAAGCCGGAATCGGCGCGATCACGCTGAACAGGCCGGAGCGGAAAAATCCACTGACATTTGACTCATATGCCGAATTGCGGGACCTGTTCCGCCAGTTTAACGACGCCCCAGACGTGAAAGCAATCGTGATTACGGGGGCCGGCGATAATTTCTGTTCAGGCGGAGACGTTCACGACATCATCGGCCCACTCGTGGAGATGAGCGCGCCGGAGCTGCTCAGATTTACCCGCATGACCGGCGATCTGGTCAAAGCCATGCGCGGATGTCCGCAACCCATTGTGGCCGCAATTGACGGCGTGTGCGCCGGGGCGGGCGCCATACTGGCGATGGCGTCTGATCTGCGTTACGGGACATCGCAAGCGAAAGTGGCTTTCCTGTTCAACCGGGTTGGGCTGGCGGGATGCGATATGGGGGCCTGTGCGATCCTGCCCCGGATCATCGGCCAGGGACGCGCGGCGGAATTATTATTCACAGGGCGCGGGCTTGGCGGGGAGGAAGCTGAACGCTGGGGCTTTTTCAATAAATTATGTTCCCGCGAGGGTTTGTTAGAGACAGCGCGGATCACAGCGCGGCGCCTGGCGGACGGCCCTAATTTTGCCAACGCCATGACCAAAAACCAACTCAATATGGAATGGGATATGAGTCTCGACGCGGCAATTGAGGCTGAGGCGCAAGCTCAATCCATCTGTATGCAGACGGAAGATTTTAGGCGGGCGTATGAGGCGTTTGTTAAAAAGCAAAAGCCGGTGTTTGAGGGCAATTAATGAGTGATAAAAGTTTTCTTGATTGGCCTTTTTTTGATGATAAGCACCTGGACTTGTCGGAGCGCCTTGAGGCGTGGGTCAAGCAAGAGCAAGCTCTTCTGGATGGCGGGCATGGAGATGTAGATAAAACTTGCGCTGACATTTTAAGAAAATTTGCGGCGGCGGGAATTCTTGAATACGCTGTACCCGCCTCTCATGGCGGCGCGCATGAAGCGTTGGATGTGCGCTCGCTTTGTCTGATCCGCGAAACCCTGGCGCGGTCTTCAGGGTTGGCGGATTTTGTTTTCGCCATGCAAGGGCTGGGGTCAGGTCCGATCTCCCTGTTTGGTGACGACGCTCTCAAAAACCATTACCTGCCCGCTGTGCGGAAGGGGCAAAAAGTCGCGGCTTTTGCACTCACCGAGCCTGATTGTGGGTCGGACGCCGCAAATTTAATTACTGAGGCGGCGCGGCGCGGCGATCACTATGAAATAAATGGCGTCAAGACGTTTATATCCAATGGCGGAATTGCTGATTTTTATATTGTGTTCGCGCGCACAGAATCCACTTCCGGTGCGCGCGGAATCAGCGCGCTTGTTGTTGACGCGGACGCGCCGGGTCTTGACGCCTCGGAGCGCATCGACACCATGGCGCCCCATCCCTTATCCGTTGTGCGGTTTAACAATTGCAAAACGCCGGCGGCCCATCTTCTCGGCGAGACGGGGCAGGGTTTTAAAATCGCCATGGCGACATTGGATGTTTTTCGCTCGACAGTG
>JAJFIM010000063.1 GCA_021774995.1 Alphaproteobacteria bacterium
GGCCGAGAACCAGAAGAATATTTGCGACATTGCTGCCAACCACATTGCCGATTGCAAGGCCCGGAAGGCCGCTGAGAACGGCCTGGATGCTGATGACCAGTTCCGGGGCGGACGTGCCGAACGCCACGATCGTCAGGCCGATGAGCAGGGGCGGGATGGAGAATTTTAGGGCCAAGGCCACGGCGCCGCGGATGACAAGATCAGCACTGATCAGAAGTATGGCGAGACTGAAGATAATGCTGAGAACAAGAATGATCATGAATGTGTGGTGCTCAAAGGGCGGGAGCTTGAAATAAGTTCAGAAGCGCATAATGAGCCGCCGGAGGCGACACTGCCTTATATAGGGTGTCTGAGCGGAGATACAGGGCGCAAACGCGAGAGAACCCTTCTTCTCCTCTTCGCGCGCCCTTTTTGATGCGTTTGGTTCTTTATGCTAATATAGTGATCTGGCGATCTGCATCCAATGGAGGGATTTGATGTTGAAAGGCAAGCAGGGTAAAGGGCGGCCTGTTGTTGATATTCCAGGCCTCCTTGGCTGCGCTTTTGTGATCGGGTTCACCTACGCTCTTTTCTGGTATTATGGCGCGTCGGTTCGCGGTGAGGCGCTGTTGTCCCACCTGTTTTGACGGCGCGCCCCCGGCTTTTTTAAAGCGGACCCAGCAGTAAGACGCCATAGGTTTTAATAAGAAGCCCGCCTGAGATCAGGTTGACGATTCCTGTGCCCAACGTGCCGATGATCCTGAACGGATTTGCCCCCGGCGGCAGAACGCCGACGCCGATGGCGTGAGAAATACGCACCGCAACGAAGGCGGCGGCGAGATAGAGCACCGTTGTCGAAGAGGCGCCGCCCATTTCAAGCAAAGCCAGGACAATCAAGAATAGGGATGCGTTTTCCGCCAGATTGCCGTGCGCGCGCATACGCTTTTCAAGCTTTTGTTCACCCCCTGCGCCAAAGGATTGCTGATATTTGCGGCGGCCGAATGCCGTCCAAAACATCATCAGGGTTTGCAGGACGATGAGAATTCCGGCTGTTTGCGCGGAAATAGCGGGGAAGATCATTTTGGTTTAGGTCTCCAGATAAGGTGCTTTAAAGAAAAAAATCAGTCTATATCGGCGTGCCTTCTTCCAGCAACCGGTCAATCAATTGGCGCCGCTCTAACAATTCTTGACTATCGCCGCCCCCAAAAAGCAGCGCTCCTGAAGTGAACGTACCGCCATAGGTGAGGGCAAGATTGACGGTTTGTCCGAGGCCTGACAAAAATTCTTCGTTCGATAGTGTGCTGAGCGGGTGGATAAAAACGCTCCAAAGGACATTCTGGGCGATGGCGTAGCGCGCATCGAGGGCCGAATCAAAATCGGCCTGAAGGAGCCGCAACAGGTGAGCTTGGGTAAGGCTTCCCGTTTGCGTGATGGGGGTCAAAAGGCGCATGCGATCCGCATTCGCGTCGTAAACCAGGGAGACTGCAACCCCTTCAATGGCGAAGGTCCAGGCATTGCCTTCATGGGTGGCGGTTTCGTCCAGGCGCAGGATCATGTCGCCAAGGCGCTCCGGCGTCATGGCGCCGCCTTCTTGGGCGCTGTCGGGTTTTGGGGAGGCCTCCAGGTCGGTTGTCTGCGCGAGGGTATGGGAAAGCATGAAAAAGCTGGCCATGACGCCAAGCGCGATCAGAAGTCCACTTTTCGCCATTGCCGCCCCCTTATGAGAATTATTGCGCGCGTTGGCAGACTAACGCGATAGCGCCAGCCGCGCGCGACACAATTTTGTGAGATTTTGACAACCCAAAATATGTCCGAAAAAACAATGGTTTGTTATAATGTATTCACAGGAATCTTGAGGTAAGTGATGTCATTTTCTTCAGCCGGGGGGAGATGGCCGCCGCGCATATTGACCTGTACGGCGGGGAGAATCAGCACAGGGGCTTCCAACGCCTTATCCCGCGCCGTTCGCATGGCGATGAATTCCGTCTCGCTGACGCCTTGATGAATATGGATGTTGTTCTCCCGCTGATCAGTGAGGGGGGTTTGCCACAACAGCTCCCGTCCGTTTGGCATGTAATCATGACACAGAAAATAGTTTGTGTTGTCAGGGAGTTGAAAAAGCTTTTGAATGGATTGATAGAGCTGGCGGGCGTCTCCGCCTGGAAAATCGCACCGCGCCGTCCCGTAGTCGGGGGAAAATAACGTGTCGCCGATAAAGGCGTTTGAACCGATAAGATAGGTGATGCAGGCGGGCGTATGTCCGGGGGTGTGGAGAACGCGCGCCTCAAGCGCGCCGATCGAAAATGCCTCGCCATCGTGAAACAGATGATCGAATTGCGAACCGTCTGTGGGGAATTCGTCCTCGGCGTTGAAAATTGTTTTGAATGTGTGTTGGACGCCGCCGACATGGGCGCCGATGCCGGTGCGGGCGCCGAGTTTTTCTTGCAGGTAAGGCGCGGCCGTGAGGTGATCGGCGTGGACATGCGTTTCTAAAATCCACGCGACGGTCAAACCTTGCGCGGCGACGTACTCCAAAATGCCTTCAGCGGAGGCGGTGGAGGTGCGCGCCGCCTTTGGGTCGTAGTTGAGCACTGAATCTATGATGGCGGCGCGGCGGGTGTCGGGGTCATGGACAACGTAAGAAAGCGTGAATGTTTCCTGGTCGAAAAATACTTTGATCTCGGGTTGTGCAGTCATAAGCGCCGCCAATCTGATTTTATGATGATAGAGAAACAGAGTTTTTTCGGAGCGTGACAATACCGTCCCGACCCCTCGTGATCAACTGGGGCAAAGAGGCTCGTCATTGTGTAACTCTGGGATCAGAGGCGTATGAGGCGCGCTTTTAAGGTCAATGCCGTGTGATGGTGACGCGTTTCAAAACGTCGCCGGATTGTTCGGCGTAGAGGCTCAAAAAAATTGCCAAATCGCCCAGCGTGTAATTTTGAGGCAGAGTAAGCTCGGCCTGCCCCTTTTCAAAAACAGCCGAAACTATAGTCGCGGCCTGAGATGACGTCATTGGGGTCTGCGAGGGGGTTTGCATGATTGCGCTCCTAAATGAGTTGTGCCTGTCTCAGCGGTATTGGCTTCATGTCCCCGGCCTCATCACTGCAATCATCGGGCCAAAAACAACCTCCAGGCGCATTTAGGGCTGGCGATTCCTGACCCATTTTGAAACAATGGGATTTAGTAGCGTCTTGCGTAAGTGTGGGGGAATCGTCATTCAAATACACCTAAAGGTAATTGCCGCCTGCCTCATGGCGGTGATTTTAGGTCTTGCGGAAACGGCGCATGCGGCGGCGTGGACTCAAAAAAAAGGCGATGGCCTGATCATCACCACCTTTACCTATGA
>JAJFIM010000064.1 GCA_021774995.1 Alphaproteobacteria bacterium
TGTTGTTAAATCGCCATTCGCACTCCTTCAAAAATAGCGGAAAATGCGCGGCAGGAATACCATTAAATTTCCGCATGTGCCGCTTGGCCTGGTTCCAGAAATTCTCGATTCCATTGATATGATTATGCTTGTTTGCAAACAGTTTGGAGTGATTAATCCGGTAGTGCTTAAACGCGGAAACATCGAGCACATTATAGCCGCGCCAGCAATCTGAATAGACGATGCTGTCGGGCTGAATTTTCTCGCGAATAATCGGCAGCAACGTCTTGCTGGCAGCATCGGGAATGATCTGTGTGTAAACCTTGCCGCCACGTTTGAGGATTCCAAATACAGGGACTTTACCTGCGGCCCCGCGTCCGCGTTTGCCTTTTCTGGTGCCGCCAAAATAACTTTCATCAACTTCAAACTCACCGGAAAGCAGTGCCTCATTTTTGCATTCAAGGGCGATTATTTCTCTCAGACGGTGAAAATAATACGCCGCCGTTGTCTTGTTTACATTGACCAGATTCGCCGCCGTACGAGCCGTTGATCCCGACACAAAATGTTCGATTAATCGGTCTTGTTTGTATGTGCTTAAACGGCTTTTGCGCATGTCCATAGTGATAACCTCTCTCGGTTATCTAGGACAGCCCCAAGTAAAATATTTGAGGGGTGTTTATGAGTATGGCGGAAACAGCTATAACAGCCTCACCGAAGTGGCCCAGCATATCACAGGAACGCAATGTTCCGGTCCCAGCTTTTTCAGCCGTAAGGTCAAAATGTATTTTTCTGAAAAGTAATCTAACTCAAGATCATGGTTCTAAATGTTAGTGAAAGTCTACGTTCACGCGGGATTTTAATACCGCTGACCATATCTGATTTTCTGGCCGGAATGGCATGTGTCCAATCATAACGGGAAGAACCGGAAATAACGGCAAGGCTGCGTGGTTCCAGATAATATTCCCGCCTTTCTTTCCCTTTATCAAATTGCATCATAACGCTGGAGGCAAGACTGATAATAGCAATGGTATCGCCAAAACACGGTACGCAATCAACATGGGCAGAAATGCCTTGCCCGGGCATATATTCATTGACGATAAGCTGTTCCGGCTTTTTAGAAAAAATATTATCTCGTGCTAAACGATCAGATAAAGCATTTACCCATTCCGGCAATGGCCCCAGATAAGAATCCGGTGTTAGCGCCCGCGCCGTGTAATCATATCTGTATCCGTAATGCTGCACTCGTCGTTTAAGGTCGTGAATCCAAGGCTCTTCATCTATAGAAGTAAGAAGCTCTTGCTCTTCTTCCGCGTCAATAAAATCGGGCACATAACTCAGCCCCGGAATATCGGGAAGAGCTTCTTCCTCCGGTAACAAATCCAATTGCATCATAAATGGATAATCTCCAAAGGCTGATCCCATTCGCTTTGTAAATGTTCTGCCAGCAAACGGCGGTGGCAATTCTCCTGCGTTTTACAGGCGCACAAAAAACAGGCACCATTCACTTCCTCCGGTGATAAAATATTGGCAATATTGCGGTGGTTAATGAGCTGGATATATTGAATTTCATATTCACCCCAGCTTATTTTATTGTCTTTATAAGCTTTAAGAATCTCCGTAGAGGGTGCCAACTCACTGCGGTATTCGTAATCCGCCCCGACCAATTCTTTCACGAAATACGGTAAATCCTTTTTCTTCGCAAACCCTGAAAGTTGTGACCCCGCCCAAAGACGTGTGTCGATAATTTTTCTTACACCAGCCTGTTTTAAGCGTTCAAAAAAATGCTCCGCACTGGAGCCTGTAAAACCGATGGTGAATATTTTAATAGCTTGATTAGTCATTATAGAAAAATACGCCATTGCACATTAAATAACAATTACTGTCTTTATAAACATAAGGTTTTGCCAAGCCAACGCGAACATGTGCTTTTTTACCACTATCTTGCATCTCTTCATTAAAGCTATCAAAATCCTTAGAAGACATGGGGTCAAGAACATCCCGTAGATATTTACATGTCACGCGCAAATCATACTCAGAGGAATCGTGATCAAGGAGATTAACACGCAGTTTTCCATCTTTTTTGAAAAACTCAACATTCTGCGCCGGAAGAATAACACCTCCCAGTGAGGGGCATTTTGTTTTGAACGGTACGTATGACTTTTGCTTGAGTTTACCATCAAATGCATCCATTACCGTTTTGGATGTAGCTCGCCTAAGATCTTTAACCAAAATACTAGGATCATCATAATGGCGAGTAACTGTAAAATCATCACCAATTATTGTGTCTTCCGTTTTGTGCGGATAATTTCGCCCGCCTTCTTTAGAAAGCACATTTACATTTAATGATGCATATTTACCAATTTTTTTGAGATCTTTATTGCTCCAATGATGACCGTTAATCATAAGACGCTTCATTTGAGATGTGGATGGACACCACCCGGCGACACAAAATGTATCTTTCATATAAGTGATATCGGATGTGATGACATTGATTTGATAAGGATCATCCGACGATCCCCTTCCTTTAAAACCGGACATGGTTAAAACTCCTTGCTTTGCGCATAAAAAAAGCAGCCCTACAGGCCGCTTGGTTAAATTTCAGACATAAAAAAACACCGCAGACGTATCTGTGGTGCTTAATGTTGAATATATTCCTATATTGTGCTCAAAAAGTCAAGGAAAATGTCTTTTTATCTTTTCGATTATTCGGGGTGTGGTCTTTTTAATCAAACCAACCATTCTTAGACTTCTATCATATTGTTATAGAATAGTTAAGCATAGGATGTTTATTTGGCGTTATTCATTTTAAACAATGAGGGAAACGGAAAAATAAAGGCCGCTCCAGCATCGCCAAAGCAGCCTTTTATTAACTCAAATTTTACTCAGTAATCCATAACAATCTCTGTTTTACGCTTAAAAAATGATGGCCCTGAGCATTGTGTTCCGGTTATGAATTGAGCCACTTCTGTCAGGCTGTCAAAATATCGATCTTTATAAATGTAGCAAGTTTCCATACACTGCACCCTATGGTTTTTTCGTTTGTAGTTACGGATAAGCCATATGCCGCGTGGCAGCTCTATTTTGTCACCTTGCCGCGCGGTTTGAAGAAGTCTATGGGCATACTCATGCGGCAGTTCGTTTTTGAGTTCTTTCCAAACTTTTTCAGGTGCATTTTGGTCAACATAAATACGTTTCGTTAAAGTCAGGATCAAATCTTCCCGTGTCATGATATCAGGGCACATTTCATAAAATCGTCTTTTGTATTCACTCTTGAGATCAGTTGTAGAGCTGAATTGTAATCGGGCAAATTGTCTGATCATAAAGACGTCAACTTCCTCGTTTGGCATCTTTTGATCATCCATCACGATAAGAGCCATGAGGCTCCCCCAAGCTTTGGGAACAGAGACTTGGACAGTATCTGGCATTTTGTTTTCGTGCGCGCATTTTGTAAGTGTGGTCATACTTAATTCCTTTCTGAGTGCATTGTTTTTCTGGCAAAAAACCAGAGATAAATTTGAGCGGTATGCCACTTTCCGTACATAAACGCGTTCAGCATTTTTATCCAGTTAAGTAACTGATACTGCTTAATTTCCTTCAATTTCGGGATTGTTTTTGCAATCAACACCAACAGAAGAAAACTTGCCCTTGATTTGCTGGTACAAGATCGGATGATGAAATGACGAAGGGGAATGAAAAAAAATCAATGAACCATGTTGCGAACTTTTCTAAGCACTAAAAAACCTGCCTTGGGGGCTGGCTACAGATTGAAATGTTCACTTAATTCTTTTGATTATAATTTGGGGGTGTAGTGAGGTGCAGCTTTCTAACTTATCAAATATATCCCAACATATTGATTTAGAATAGAGAAAAATCATGGTCTAAAAATATAGGGGTTTTTGTTAGTACGCCAGTTCGAGTCCCAATCTGCTGTGATAGTTACTTCGAAACGGAAGATTGAATATTTGTAGAAACGCTCCAGAAAAAAGTTTATTATTCTCCAAATTAGCAAACTATAAGTTTGTTAATTAAGATTAAAACAAACCAAAAGCTTGACTTTGTTTATTTTAGACGCTATAAACAAACTATGAGTTTAGATAATGGGCTAAAAATAAACAAACTATTGAAAGACTGGCCCATGGGGACAGTTTACCTGTCGTCATGGCTCGCCAACAATGGCATATCAAGCCAACTTTTAAACCGTTACAAAAAAAGCAGATGGCTGGAATCTATAGGAACTGGAGCAGTCATACGCTCCGGTGACGATGTTGATTATCATGGAGGGATCTATGCTCTGCAAACTCAAGCCAAATTATCAGTACATGTTGGCGGTCGTACCGCCCTAGCTCTACATGGAAGAGCGCATTACATAGATATGGCGGCGGGGCGCGCTGTTCTGTTCGGTGCAAAAAAGGAAAGTCTTCCCACCTGGTTTAAACAAAAAAATTGGGATGCCAGCGTAGAATATTATACGACATCATTTTTGCCTGCTGATACGGGGCTTGTTGATTTAGAAAGAAAAAACTTCTCTGTCAAAGTTTCTTCTCCTGCGCGCGCAATATTGGAATGTTTGTACCTCGCACCCAAGCATCAGGAATTGTTTGAATGTTATGAGCTCATGGAAGGGTTAAATAATTTAAGACCAAAATCCGTACAAGAGTTGCTGGAAAATTGCTCTTCGATAAAAGTAAAAAGACTATTCCTGTACATGGCCGAAAAACTGAAACATCCATGGCTAGATTTTGCTGATTTGTCTAAGGTAGATTTAGGATCAGGAAAACGTAGCCTCGTCAAAAACGGCGTGTATATAGATAAATACAAAATCACAGTACCGAAAGAATTTGAGAAGAATGAAAAACCCGGATTATAAAGAACAGGTTCGCCTTCTACTGGATGTTTTAATACCCCTCCTTCAAAGGAACATCTCTCATGTGTTGGTCTATTATGGATTGGATAGGTTCAGGCAAAGCATAGTGCGCTTTGTTTTCTGCCCAAATTGCGCGCGTTTTAACAGCTGTTTCACGCGCTGTGTCGATAACAAGCTTTTTCGGTAGCCCCGCCTTTTCCGCCAGCTTTTCAAAAAGTGGCAAGTCGCAATGCATCATATCTTTTGTTTTAAGCAGTTTCAGGGCCAGCGTATCGCCGGGAATATAAGGCACCGTTGAAACCATATCATAAACCGGTGCGAGCTCCGGAGTGCGGCCATCGCGGTATATAAATGACCAGTTCTTCAAATGCATGTCACCGTTTCCGGTTAGAACCGTATAAGCTAGGCGAGCGATATAATCGCGCAGGCCTTCTTCTCCAGTCAAAGTCCAGACCATTTTTGCGATATTTTGGAAGCTCACGCCTTCATATTTATTATCAGGGAAAATGCTATAGACTTGTGCAAAATCCTCGATATGGATGCGCGCGCCATTTTCTGCGCGATCAAAGCGCTTTACGGCTAGAGCCTGAGCACCGCGCAGTTTGCCAAAATCAGGAAGGTTCTCAATATCGGATAGAGCCACTAGTTTGATCTCCGGCACATTCATGCCAATAAGCCCCGCCATATGCATCATGGCATATTCATTTTCCGGGACATTGTCGTGTGTAGGAGATGGCAATTTGACAATCCAGTCTCCGCCCATACCGCTGGCCGGAATAGTTAGCCCTCCATGCCTTCCCATCAGCGCCGAGAATTTTAGCTGCACACCCGCCAGAGAAAAGCGCAAAGCTTGCTGTGTCTCTTGCTTTTCATCCTGATATTCTGAGCGCGGATTTTTGACAGGCAGAGAGGATCCTTGCGCAGGTTTGGCAATTACGCCGCCCGGTAAATCTTCGCCCAAAAGATAAAGCAGGGCAAATTCACTGCCTGGCTTAATGCCGCCACGCTCTGCAAGATAATCCCGCAAATGACCTTCAGGAAGCATATTGGAAAAAAACGGCGGAGCTTTAACGCTGTAAGCTTTCGTATCTGTAAGGAGGCTACCGTCAGCTGAAAAATAAGACTGGCTTAAAACTGGGCGGTTCGGATCATTGATATAGGCTTCGTCGAAAGTGAACAAAATCCGCCCATCGGGCAGCTGCGTTAAAAGCCCAGCGCGCTGTTCATTCAGGAAAATATCAAGCGAAGCTGTCATGACAATTCCTCTGTATCACTGTCGGGTTGCCAAGTTGGCCTTGATATTTCGTCTCCGTCTCCCGATAGAATAGACCGGACAGCAGGCGTTAAACTGCGAGGAACAAGCATTGGCTCCAGATCCAAAAGCCGTGCCATTTCCAAAAAACTGGAAAGGCGTATATCAATTTTCCCGGCCTCAATCTGCGAAATATGGCTCTGTGGCAGACCCATCCTAGCGCCTAGAGCACCTTGCGTGAGGCCTTTGGTTTTGCGCGCTGCGTAGAGTTTTTTTATAATATCTTCCATCATTTTTATATGATACCACATATATCTAAGAAATAAAATATGTTATAGCATATAAAAATTCACTCTTCACCCAGCCATTCTTTGACAGCTTTCTCTGCTTCTTCCAGCATTTTATCGATGGATTTATGTCTTGTGCCGCCTTCAAAGACAACACCGCCTTCATCAATAACGCGGATCATGGATGTGCTGTAACCATCCCGGCCAATCTCGATAGTCCCATCGTGAATCCAGTTCGCAAGATTGGGATAGGCTTTTGCAAATAAATCCGGCTCTTGTTTCTTGCGCTTTTCGCCGCCTTTTTTTATGGCAGGCGTATCAATCAAAAGTAAACCAGTCGCCACAGCATGCTTGCAAAACCCCCAGCTATTCATAGCCGGGCAAGTGCAATCAGCTTCTATCGCTCCTTCATTCGATACGGAAAAATCAACTCTGTAAGGGTGCGTCCCCCTGACTTCTGCGGCGGCTTCATAGGGCTCATGGAACAGCAAATCCACAAGGCTTTGCCCGTAATAATTTGCACCGCGCTCATAAATTTTATCTCCTGCCATATCACGAAGCCTGTCTTTGGATAGCATAGAGCGCAGAGTTTTCTTAGTTGATTTCGTCATTTCACTATCTTTTGCGCTTTAAATTCTGACTCATCAGCATCCCAAAACTCAATGGATCCGCTCAAGGCATCAGTACTGCCCTCATCAAGCTCAACCCAGCCTTCGCCGCGAACTTCATCCCCCTCGCTGTCGCCCTCCCATTTAAAATGGACAATATTTTCCCCATGACCACAGCTCATAAAGCCGTTCACAACGCCAAACATAAACTCACCGTGCCCGGCATCATCAAATGAAATAAAACCAGGCTCCACCAGATCAATATAATCTGAGTCCCATAATTCCATTTCTGTGATTTTCCATTTTCCTATGAAGTTTTTATTCATTCAATCTAATCCTTAGCCCAGTATATCAAACCTCAATCTCTTTGCCATTTTCATCAAACCCAGCGCATTCGAAGCCACCGCGTCTATCAGGATAACCGAGTTGGTTTGAAATAATCCGGGTTTTGCCGATGTTCTGATCGTCACACTCATGGGTGTGACCGTAAATCCAGAGATCAGGCTGATATTTTTCGATCATCTCAACCATGTCGAGGGAATTGAAGCCTGGCATTAACGGGCTGTTTCCGTATTGGGTATTTGGATTGATGACAGGCGCATGATGGGAAATCACCACACGCGGTCCAACCAGATCCTGTTCAAACCAGGAAGATAGCCGATCCTTAAACATTTGATGGAGGACTATGGCGTCTTCCGGCTGGAAAACGCTGCCGTCCGCATTGCGGATTAATTGGAAGTCGTTCATCTGGTGCCGGATAACGTTCATAGCGTTTATATCGCCGTCGTTAAAATTCGTCCACATGGCGCCGCCGAAAAAATGTACGTCCTCGATGCTGACCGCTTCGTCTTGCAGGAACGTCACATTTTTATGATGATCGCTGGTCCATTTTCGGAAAGCTTCGTCCTCTTCATCCATGGGGGATCGGGTGTAATATTCATGATTTCCGGCAACATAGAGAACCGGCTTGCCCCAGCCTTGCAGCAAGCGGTCCAGCGGGCTGAAATCCTGAAACGTAATGATATCGCCCGCTAGCACCAAAAGATCGGCGTCCGTGTCTTCCGGTAATTGGAAGTGCGCGCCGAATTCCAGATGTAAATCGCTGTAAATCAATAGTTTCATAGTTTTACCAATGCTCAATAATTCCGTAACGTCCAGTCTTTTTTGAACTCTTGCAGCAGATTTTACTACACCGCTCTAAAGCAATAATAGAGATGCTTTTTCTGCAATCACAACGCTGCATAATATTCATCCCGTCCCGTTCCGACTCGACAAAGCAGCCCGCATTTTAACAATCCATCTATATCCCGATATGCTGTGGCGCGTCCGACGCCAAAAACATAGACGAGATCATGTGCTTGCAATTTATCGCCTTGTTTGATTTTCGCATAAAACCATAACTGCCTGAGCGTCAATTTTTGCATTTTTTTGAGCAGGACGTCCGAACTTTCTGTCTCAAAAATGAGACACGATATGTCAAAACTGCTGTTATCTCTGCCCTGTTTTTCGGCCTGGTTTTGTGCCTGAATAAGCTGCGCCAAATCGCCGCGCCCGACCTTGTCCAGAAACCATTCTATGAGGCGTGGCGATGCTTTGGTGAGATGTATGAAGTTCCCTAAACCCGGTGCTCTCTGGGCATCATACCAGTTTCGGATAGCATGGTGAGATGCATCGGTTTTACGCTCAATGCGTTTTATGGCTGCACCGGAATCCTGATAATCCTGACGCAGGATTTCGGCAATTTCACGGGCAAGTTTTTCTTCTGATTTTAGTGAGTCAAATGACTCGTTTTGGATTGGTGACATATTTGCACTCCTTTCTTTATGATGGAAAAAGAAGCAGTTATGCACCGGCCCGGGTATTTTTACTTTGGGGTCACTTTCGGTATTTGGAATAAATTAACGGCGGCAAGACGGGATGATTATAAATGTACAAGGATCACAATCAGGGACATAAGGAGCATGCCTTATCGGGCAAAAAAGCTGCCATATATTTACGCATGTCTGATGACAGGCAGGAATGCTCGACCGAGATTCAGGAAAAAATCATCCGTGCCTATGCCGATAAAAACGATATTGAAATCGTCCGTATCTATACGGATGAAGGCAAAAGCGGCGTTGTTATCAAAGGCCGCCAATCTTTTCAAAAACTGATCCATAATGTTCAGGCTGAAAAACAGGAATTCGGTTTCGAACTGCTGCTCGTCTACGATATTTCCCGCTGGGGGCGGTTTCAATACACCGATGAAAGCGCACACTATGAATATGTCTGCCGCATGGCCGGTATCAGGGTGGAATACGTGGATGAGCCGTTTGAAAACGATGGCAGTCCCGCCTCGGAAATTCTGAAAGCATATGGGCGTTTTTCTGCCGGAGAATACAGCCGCAAACTGTCCGTAAAAGTTTTTAACGGTCAGTGTCACCATATCGGGCGCGGGTTCCGGCAAGGCGGCCCGGCAGGGTTTGGCTTGCGCCGCATGCTGATTGATGAAAACGGCAATGAAAAAGGCCTTCTGAAAATGGGTGAGCATAAAAGCATCACCACCGACCGTGTCATTCTGGTGCCGGGACCGGAAGAAGAAATCGCAATCGTACACCGGATCTATGAAATGTTCGTCGATGAGAACCGGAGTGAAAGCGAGATCGCCGCCGACCTCAACCGCAAGGAGATTTTAACGGATTTCGGACGACCCTGGACGCGCGCCAGCGTTCACCAGATTTTGATCAACGAAAAATATATCGGCACCAACGTGTTCAATCGCCGTTCTTTCAAGCTTAAGGAAAAGCGCGTCAACAACCCCGAAGAAGAATGGATCAAAAAGGAAGACGCTTTTCAGGCCATCGTTAAACCCAGCTATTTTTACAACGCGCAGGGTATTATCCGCGCGCGCAACCGGAAATATTCGAACGAAGAAATGCTGGACAAGCTCCGTACTCTGCGTGAGCGGCAGGGCTGGCTGTCGGGGTTCCTGATCGATGAAAACGAAAACATGCCCTCCAGCGGAGCCTATGCCTCCCGCTTCGGCAGTCTTTATGACGCCTACAAACTGATCGGCTACACGCCCACCCGCGACATGCGCTATATAGAGGACAATCGCCATATCCGCAAACTTCATCCCGGCATTTGTGAAGGGGTTATTCGCCGGATACAGGATCTGGGCGGATGGGTGCACCGTGAAGTTACGTCGGACTTGATCGTGGTGAATGATGAGGTGAAAGTCTCGATTGTCATCTCACGCTGCCATCAGACTAAAGCCGGAAGTAACCGCTGGAAGGTCAGGCTTGATGCCGGGCTGGAACCGGACATCACCATTGTCGTGCGCATGGATCCGGCCAACGAACACCCACTCGATTATTATATCCTCCCCGCCATTGATATCGAAGATCCAAAGCTGCGTCTGGCTGACAATAACGGCTTGGCGCTGGATTGCTACCGCTTTGACGAGCTGGAGGATTTTTTCTCTTTAACCCGCCGCATCACCATACAGGAGGCCGCATAATGAACAGTAAATACGACATCCAGATGATCCCGATTGATCAAATCACCGTTATTAACTCGCGGGAACGCAGCGAAAAAAGCTTTCAGGCCGTCAAAGGCAATATTGAAAGCGTGGGCCTGAAAAAGCCTGTGACCGTGCGCCCGTCCGATGACGGTAACGGTTATGATCTGGTCTGCGGCGAAGGCCGCTTGAAATCTTTCATTGCTTTGGGGCAGAAGACCATTCCGGCTATCGTCCGCCAAGACCTGTCGAAAGAAGATGCCTACGTTATGAGCCTGGTGGAAAACATGGCGCGTCGACATCACACGGCATTGGATTTGATGAAAGGTATAGAGTTGCTAAAAAGCCAAGGATACGATGTGGCGGACATATCCCGCAAAACGGGTCTGGGTGAGTCCTATGTCTATTATATTCTGGCGTTGCTGGAAAAAGGTGAAGAGCGGTTAATCACTGCTGTCGAAAAAGGTCAAATTCCTTTAAGCATCGCTGTAAAAATCGCTGCCGCGCCTGGTGAAGAACAAAAAGCCCTGCAGGAAGCATATGAAAAAGAGGGTTTGCGGGGCAACAGATTCGTCGCGGCCCAGCGCCTGATTGAAAAACGCCGTACACTCGGCAAAGGCATGAGGTCTGCCGGTAACATACGAAAAAACAAGGACGGCGAGACCTTGTCTGCGCGGCAGATGGTACAAAAATTCAAAACCGAAATGGACAGGATGCGCTCACTTGTAGAAAAAGCTCACAAGACAGAGGCAACGCTGATGATCGTTGTTGAATCCTTTTACAATCTTTTGCAAGACGAGAATTTCAAGACGCTCCTGCGTGCGGAAAATTTAAATACCATGCCGGAAACTCTGTCTGACATGATCGCGCAGCGGGAGGGCAGCCATGTCAGATGATATAATCAGCGGTTTTGAAGGCGAAATGCTCACACTTGATCTGGATCGGATCGTTCCGCTTAAAATGCTTAAAAAATCCAATCTGGAAAGCCAGAAATTCAAACAAATCATCTCATCGATCAAGGAGGTAGGCATTATAGAGCCGCTGGTGGTGAGCCGCCAGCCAGGTAAGGATTCCGCCAAATCCAGACGCTATATACTTCTGGACGGCCATATGCGCCTGGAAGCCCTGAAACAGATGGGGGAAACAAGCACGCTCTGCCTTGTCTCAACCGACGACGAGGCTTTTACCTACAATAAATATATCAGCCGCCAGCCTCCGATTCAGGAACACAAGATGATTGAGACCATGGTCAAAGACGGTGTACCGGAGGAAAAAATCGCCAGAGCACTCAACATCAATGTTAAAAGCATCGTCCTCAAACGTAAGATGCTGGACGGCATTTGCAAAGAAGCGGTCAAGCTACTGGAAGACAAGATGATGGCTGCCACCGTCTTTCAATATCTGAAGAAAATGAAGCCCGCCCGCCAGATAGAATGCGCCATGCTGATGGTCGATATGAATGATTTTACCGTGCGTTACGCACAGGCTTTGTTCGAAAGCACCAGGGATGACGAGCTTGTAAAGCCGGAAAAACCCAAAGCGGCAAAAGGCCTGAGCGCGGAAAAACGGATACGTATGCAGGATGAGTTGGACAAGCTGGGGCGAGAATACAAACTTATCAAAGACGACCGTGGTCAGAAAAATCTCATTCTGCAATTTACGAAAAACTATCTGGGGCGATTGCTGGATAACGCCCGTGTTGCGCGTTTTTTAGAGCAGAACCACCCCGATATTCTGGAGGAGTTTCAAAAAATCGCCGATATGACATCCCTGAAAGGCGGTAATACGCAATCGGACCAGACATCAGGCTGAAGCGGGCGGCGCGGTTTTTCAAAAGGGATGGATTCAAGCCGCGACCGCCATTCGAGAGGCGACAAGGAGACCGGGATCCTTTCACGTGCGAGCCGTGACAAGCGCCGGGACCGTGGGAGAAGCCGTCCGGCCAAGGCCGGACATGGAGCGAGCACGGTGGCAGGAATGGCGGCGACCCCGTTCGGAGCCTGCCAAGGCTGGACCGCCATATTGCCCAGCCGACCGGTCTTGTCAATCCGGGCAACCAGGCAAAAGCGCGCACCGGCATGCCGGATAGCTTCAGATCCATATGCCGGTGCGCCGTTAGAAAAATATAGGCAAATCATAGTCATCGCCTCCTACCAGTAATATTCATGCGGTTTATGGTTCCCCAGCGGCCATGCAATATTGTCAGGATCGTCACCTTTCAGAATACGGTGACAGTGCCTTGCATTTTTGCGGCGTTTGGGCCTGTTCATAAACAGGTTCACCCACCATCCTGGGGTGGATGCCATTGTTTGGTGCCCATCTCGGAAGGTCTTCCCCTTCCGGAGTTCGTATGGGTCACGCCTGTAAGTACGCGACATTGTTTTTCTCCTAAGTAAGTTGGTACTTAGAAGAGCGCGCCTTTTCGGGGAGAATGAGGGGAAGAACAGGCGAACAAAAGCACCCGGCAAGCGCTAACCGCTCCCGACTGATACGTCCCAATACTGTTTAAAATAAAATTGTCAGTTGCCATCACCGTAACTCAACCAGCCGAAATATTCAAATTTGTCTTCAAACTTTCCTTGTGTTTGAGCGCTTTTTCTACTTTTTTATGGTTTTTCAAGTTCTTATTCTTGCAGTTAGAGTCTTCTTCCTTTATTTTCTCAACCATTACTGTTTTATCCGAAGGATTATGATGACGGACGATCCAGAAATTATGACGATTCGTGAGGTGGCGGAATATCTGCGCCTGACAGAAAAAACAGCTTATAGGTTTGCTCTAGAAGGCAAGATACCTGGTTTTAAAGTTGGTGCGGCGTGGCGTTTTAGAAGAGATGAGATTGTTACATGGACGAAATCTCAGAACAGGAACAAATCAGTGGCATAATAGAAAGGCTCCAAAATGAACGTTTTCGATTTAGATAAATCGCTACTGCAGGACTACGAGAGATTCGCCCGCTCTTTCACACGGATAAAAGCAGAAGACATCAAAACCCAAGTAGACGAACTTTATGCAAGCAATCGTTTCTGGCCTGAGCCATTAATCACTATCAACCCTCATTATGAGCGCGGCAGCAGTGTTACAGATCTAGTCTCACAAGGTTTATTACATCCGGATACTGCAAAAATCTTTCAAATCGATGATAACCCGATCATTCTTCACAGACACCAAACACAAGCTGTATCAAAAGCATGTGCAAAAAATAGTTTTGTTGTCACAACAGGAACAGGATCGGGTAAATCCCTCTGCTTTTTTGTGCCCATTGTAGATCAAGCAGTAAGAGCAAGATCTGAAGGACAGGAACAAAAAACAAGAGCCATCATTGTGTACCCGATGAACGCCTTGGCAAATAGCCAACTGAAAGAAATCGAAAAATTTATTGAGCAATCGGGCCTTCCTGAACATTTAAAACCTTCTTTTGCTCGATATACAGGCCAGGAGAGTACGGAAGAGCGTGAACGTATTATGAAATCAAAGCCAGATATTTTGCTAACAAACTTCATGATGCTTGAGCTTTTGATGACTCGTCAGAATAAGCTGGATAGCACCGTAATTAATAACGCTAAAGATTTAGATTTTATTGTGCTTGATGAATTACACACTTATAGGGGGCGACAAGGTGCTGATGTTGCAATGCTTGTTAGAAGGCTCAAAGATCGCCTATGCCGGGATAAAGAACCTATTTGCATCGGAACATCCGCAACTATGGCAAGCGAGGGAGATACAGCAGAAACTGTAGCCGAAGTGGCCTCTAAGCTTTTTGGAGCATCAATAGGCTCAGACGCAGTCATTGATGAAAGCCTGCAAAGAGCAACCAACCCGGAACTCACGCTAAAGGTAATCAAGAAAGATTTGCCCCTTGTTATTGATGAAGAAATCCCAGAGAAAATAAGTGACGCCACCCTACAAAATCATCCGCTGGCAATATGGATTGAACTGGAAATAGGCCTTTCAGACCAGCAAAAATTAAAGCGACGGACACCTGTTACCCTCGACGATGCTGCCAAACGCCTCTCGAAAGAAATAAATTGTAATGAAGTACGGTGCCGAGAACAGCTGGAGAAAATACTTACTCTTATGAATATGCCTGAGGTTGACAGGGGTGGTAAAAACGAAAGAGCCTTTATGGCATTTAAGCTTCATCAATTTATTTCCGGAGCTGGCCATGTTTACGCAACATTAAAAAGCAAAGGGCATCGAAAAATCACTTTAGAGGGGCAACGTTTTGACCCGGAAAACACTAATTCCAGGCTTTATCCGTCATTTTTCTGTAGAAATTGTGGCCAAGAATATCACCCTGTAACCTTATCTCAAGAAAGCGGCATTGACAGATTTATCCCAAGAGGAATAGACGAAACCCCCTTGGATGATGAGAATACGGGGGATATTGCTGGATATTTGATGCCAGAACCTGAAAATGACCCAGAATTTGTTTTCACCGCCTCACCCGATGACGAGTCTTTTCCTGAAGAATGGATTGAGCAAGGACCAAAAGGATCCAGAGTTCGCAAGGAGAAAAAGAAATTTATTCCTCTCCAGTATAATGTGGAAGCTAATGGAGAACCTTCTTCTGTTGGTATTAGAGCTTGGTTTTTACCTGGAAAATTCCGTTTTTGCCTGTGTTGCAAAGATCAACCTGCCGGTCAAACAAGAGAAAGGAATAAGCTTGCGGGATTGTCTGCTGAAGGTCGTAGTTCTGCAACAACGCTTCTTGTCTCAAGTGCGTTGCGATGGATGAATAAAAATAAAGATATCCCAGAAGATAAGAGAAAATTACTTTGTTTTACAGATAATCGACAAGACGCGGCATTACAAGCTGGAAACTTTAATGACTTCTTATTTGTATCTTTGCTTAGAGCAGCTACCTTTGCTGCGGTAAAACAAGCTGGCGAGAAAGGCCTAGCCGAAGATGAGTTCGGCGCACAAATTCAAAAAGCACTCGGCTTTAATGCCGAAAATATTAATCGGCGTCGAGAATGGATGCAGGACTCTGAAATTAAGGGTGTTGGTATTTATGATGCGGAAAGAATTTTGTCTCGTGTTCTCTCCTACCGTGTATGGACAGATCAGAAACGTGGATGGAGATATACAAACCCTAATTTAGAACAGTTGGGTCTTGTCACTGCAAAATATGTTGGGATCGATGATATTGCATCTGATCAAGAATTTCTTTCAAATCTCAATGTACAAGGCTTTCAGTTAGAGCCTAGTTTATTAAAAGAAGTTTTAGGTATTGTGCTTGATACCCTCCGCAAAGGCCTTGCAGTAACAACAGACTCATTGAACAGAACAAATACAGATACCATTTCACAAAGTTCACGACAACTTTTGAGAGAGCCATGGAGTATATCTCAAAATGAAATTCCGAGTATTGCTTCTTATTTGATTATTGATGCTCCGAGAAGAGATGAATCAGGGCTGAGAGGCGAGTATCTGATCGTGAGAGGAGGACCAAGAAGCGCGCTAGGGAAAAAACTAAACAAAGAAAAATATTGGGGAAGAAGATTAACCGGCGAGGAATATAAGGTATTGATCGATAACTTGCTTCGTGTTGCATCTGAATATCAATTGGTACGTCGTGTATCCACACCATTTGATGTAGATGGTTGGCAGTTATCCGCAAATGCCATCAGGCTTATTCACGAAGAATCCGCCACCGAGGAAAAAAACAAATATTTTATTGATCTTTATAAATCTCTGTCAGACATTTTGATTAATGGCGGTGATGGTATTTTTGGCATTGAAGGTCGAGAACATACGGCTCAAGTAGATCAAGAAAGAAGAGAATGGAGAGAATGGCGCTTTAGATGGAATGACGATGATCGTCAAAAAATCGAAGAAAATAAAAATATAATGCGCCAGTCCAGTGAACCAACAGTCTTTTTACCAGCTCTTTTTTGTTCTCCAACTATGGAGCTTGGCGTTGATATTTCTGCTCTTAATACAGTTTACTTAAGAAATGTCCCACCTACACCCGCAAATTATGCCCAACGCTCTGGGCGGGCGGGCAGATCGGGACAAGCAGCACTGATTGTAACTTATTGTGCAGCCCAAGGGCCACATGATCAATATTACTTCTCTAAACCTGCTGCAATGGTAAGCGGAGTTGTTTGTCCCCCTGCCTTGGATTTAACAAATAGAGATCTAGTAGAAGCGCATCTTCATGCTGTATGGCTTGCAGAGTCTAGAGAAGATCTTGCCAATGATATCCCCCATGTGCTGGATTTGAATGAGGAAAGCCTCCCAGTTCAAAAAGAACTTTTTGATGGCCTGTCCACCGGTAGTCTAAATGAGCGATCTCGGATTTCAATGAAAAGAGTTTTACTCAGCATTACAGATGAATTAGAAAAATTTAACCCGGCATGGGCAAAAGATACGAATGCCTTTGTAGAAAGTGTTGCTGATAATGCGGTACAGAACTTTTCTAAAGCTTTTGATAGGTGGAGAGATTTATACAAAGGGGCACGTGCTCAGCTTATAGAGGCAAATAGAAAATCTGAAATGCACGGTTTGAGTGCGAAAGATAGAAAAGAAGCAAAAATTCAACAAGCTCAAGCAAATGAACAAATAACACTTTTGGAGCGCGGCAATAGCAGCGGTGGTTCCGATTTTTATACATATAGATACCTTGCTACAGAAGGTTTTTTACCCGGCTATAATTTCCCCCGTTTACCATTATACGCTTACGTCCCTGCAGTAGGTTTTGGAAACTCCAAAGCATCCTATCTTCAAAGAGCACGGTTTTTAGCGATTGCAGAATTTGGTCCGGGTAGTCTTATTTATCACGAAGGAAGAGCTTACCGTGTTGTGAAAGCCAAGCTACCCCCTGGTATAAAAACAGAGGACGGCGGACGCATTGCCACAAATAGCATATACATATGTGATGATTGTGGTGCTGCACATGATAAAGAAGTGGAAACTTGTTACGCTTGTGGAGCAAGCCTCGCGGGAATACATCCCATAAGAAATGTTTTAAGAATTGATAACGTTGAAACAAAGCCAGCAGAACGTATTACGGCGAACGAGGAAGACAGACAAAGGCAAGGATATGATATCCAGACTGTTTTTGCCTGGCCGAACAGAGATGGTGTAGTAGATGTTTGTACCTCTGTTGCATATGACTCTGAAGGGCCTGTAGTAAGGCTTGATTATGCTCCAGGAACCACAATCAGTAGAATTAACAAGGGCCTTAAACGTCGAAAAGAAAAGAGCATCATGGGTTTCGGCATAGATCCATCAACCGGATGGTGGAAAGGTGGATTAGAAAATGCCGAAGAGCAAGAAACACCCGAAGGCGCGGTGACACAAAGAATTGTTCCCATTGTTCAGGACAATAAGAACGCCGCACTTCTAAGGCTTCCGACCAAATCGTTATCTGAATCTTCTATGGCAACGCTCCAGCACGCGCTAGTACGCGGGCTTGAATTGGTTTTCCAACTTGAAGAAGGTGAAACACTTGCTGAACCTGTTCCGTCAAACGAGAATAGAAGTGCAATTCTTTTCTATGAGGCAACAGAGGGTGGCGCGGGCGTTTTAGGAAGATTATTAAGTCAACCTGATACTCTTGCAAATGTTGCAAGAACAGCGCTCGAGTTAATGCACTATAAAAATATTGATAAGGCAGCAAAAACTGGAGATGTAATTTTACTGGAAGAGGAGAAAAATGCTCAATGCGTCAAAGGGTGTTACAGATGCCTTTTATCATACTACAACCAGCCAGATCATGAACATATTGACAGAACAGACAATGATGTTCTGCAGTTATTGCTTAAAATGGCAGATAGCTGTGTAAAAGAGGAAAATAAATTTACAAACACGCTATCCACTAATGAAAAAAACGACTGGCATGTGGCCATAAAAAATTGGGAAATTCCAAGCCCTGATGCAGAACCGCTAAAGTTAGATAAAATGACGTTTACACTGGTTTGGAGGCCTTTTTTGACAGTTGCCGTCACAGATTCTGTAGAAAAGGAGCAAAAAGAAAAAATTGAAGCTTTGGGCTTCACTGTCATAGAACTCCCATCTTCTCCCGGATCTACTCCTCCTAAGAATTTATCAAAAACACTCGGGGTTGCTGCATGAGCCTTTCTATATCACCAGGAGATCTTGTAACCGCACGTGGTAGGGAATGGATAGCCCTCCCTTCACCAGAAAACGATTGTTTGTTTCTACGTCCCTTATCAGGTAGTGAGGAAGACTCTCAATATATAGCTCCTGATTTAGAACGTGAGCCTGTTCGGCTAGCTAGGTTTTATTTACCATCTAAAGAAGAGATTTCATCACAAGACGGCGCAAGATTATTATCAGAAGCTTTGAAATTGTCATTGCAGCGCGGTGCAGGACCTTTCCGCTCAGCTGGTAGGCTGTCTTTCGACCCCAGAGCCTACCAGTTAGTGCCATTATTAATGGCTCTTCGGTTGGCCACTGTCCGATTACTGATTGCTGATGACGTGGGGATTGGAAAAACCATAGAAGCTGGTTTAATCCTAAGGGAGTTTATAGATAGAGGGGAGATTGATCGTTTCTCCGTTTTATGCCCTCCACATCTTGTTGAGCAATGGAGTGACGAGTTAAAATTAAAATTTGATATCGATGCCGTTTCTGTCACATCTAGTTCCGCAGCGAAACTTGAGAGATCATTATTGGATTCCCAATCACTCTTTGATGCTTATCCATATACCATTGTAAGCCTAGATTACATCAAGGCAGATAAACGTCGAGACAATTTCGCAAGAGCTTGCCCGAAATTCGTAATTGTGGATGAAGCTCATGCATGTGTTGGTACGCATAAGGGCAAGCAGCAAAGATTTGAGCTGCTTAAACGCCTTACAGCGGATGAAGAGCGGCACATGATCCTTCTTACTGCCACACCTCATAGCGGTGATGAGTCTGCTTTTGATCGCTTACTAAGCTTACTTAATGAAACCTTTGCCGGTCATTCCCTTGAGGATGAAAATTCTCGTATCCAACTGTCACGCCATTTTGTTCAGAGACGGCGCATTGATATTGTCGGACGTGAGTGGGGGGAAGAAAACACATTCCCTAAGCACGAAACAACTGAAAACACCTATTCTCTAAATAACGAGCATCGTAATTTTCATGAAGCTATCTTGGACTACTGCTTAGAAATTGTTGAAAAAGCAGGACAAGATCAGAGGAAAAGACGTTTAGCATTCTGGGGGACGTTAGCATTAATGCGTTGTGTTGGATCTTCTCCCGCTTCTGCATTGAGTGCTTTGCGTAACAGAATTTCAGTTAATCCTGATAGCCTCGAAGAGCAAATTTTTGATGATGACGCAGACGAAAATGATGCGGCAGATGTAGAACCTTCCTCTGGGTTCTCTGGAGATTCACAACTGCAGTCATTGATTACACAAGCTGAACTTTTGACAAAATCTAGTGACCCTAAATTGGAAGAGACTATTAAAGTTCTTAAGCCTCTGATTAAAGAAAAGGCCAATCCGGTGATTTTTTGCCGTTATATAGCGACTGCTCACCATGTCGCAAAAGGGTTAAGAAAAATATTTCCAAAACTTCGCATTGAAGTAGTGACAGGCGAACTCGCCTCTGAAGAACGACGAAGGCGGGTTGAAGATATGGCAAAATCAGATCAGAGGCTATTGGTCGCAACAGACTGTCTGTCCGAAGGTATCAATTTGCAAGATTTGTTCGATACAGTCTTGCATTACGACCTTTCTTGGAATCCTACACGTCATCAACAACGGGAAGGACGTGTTGACCGTTTTGGACAAACTGCACCACTTGTTAGATCAGTTTTGCTTTATTCTCCCGATAGTGCAATTGACGGTGCTGTTCTTGATGTGATTTTAAGAAAAGCCGAAGCAATCCGCAAAGCAACTGGTGTAACAGTACCCTTACCGGAAGAGCGTGGTGCTATAACCAATGCTCTGATGAAGGCAGTATTACTTCGTAAAAGTGATAAACTTCAATATGAGCTTGACCTTTTTGACGACTATCAAAAGGTAGAGGCTCGCTGGAGAGATGCAGAAGAAGGCGAGAAGCGTTCGCGCACACGTTTTGCCCAGAATGCCATTAAACCGGAAGAAGTAGCCCCGGAATGGAAAAGATGGAAAAAACTTCTGGGTACATCAGAAGAAGTTGAGCGTTTCATAATGCGCTCAATGAGTCGATTTGATGCTGCTCTGGAGCCTTCAAAAAACTATACATATTTAGCTCATCTTGAGGCACTTCCCTCTGCTCTTGTTGAAAGACTGGAAAATAGAAATCTGCGAGGATCAATCAACGTAGCTTTTACTGAAGACCGCACTCCATCAGGAGCCAAGATTATTGGACGAAACCATCCATTAACCAGCATTTTGGCAGAGTCCCTTTTTGAAGGAGCACTTGACCCTATTTCAAGTCCGCTTGACCCTCTTGGGCGTATGGGAGCATGGACGACCGCTGACGTACAATCAATGACAACATTAGCACTTCTCCGCCTACGCTATAAACTGACTGTTCATGGTCGAAAAGAGCGCGTCCTTCTTGTCGAAGAAGCTGAAGCTCTTGCTTTCGAAGGGCTGTCCGACCAGCCTATATTAACAGGAGAGCAAGCCAGAAACCTTTTGGAACATAAGGCTGCAGGTAATATTACGGACACAGCCAGAGATCGTCTTTTACAGCAAGCACATGAGCGCATTTCTCAAGCTTTAGACAACAGCATTTCTGTTTATGCTCAAGAGCGTGCTGTCCTGCTAGAAAAAGAACATGGGCGTGTACGTGATTGCTATCCATCCCATATAACAGCGCCAAAGGTCAGTGTTGAGGTTGTCTTGCCAGCGGATATCGTGGGCATTTTTGTTTTAGTTCCGGCGGGGGTGTAGATCATGGCAAAAATTCGTAAATCCTCTTCCATCATTTTCGACTCCCTGACACTGGAAGGTAGCCTGATTGCCCCGGCCATGCTGGAACGCATTGCTGCTCGTGAAGCCGGAGAGCAGAGCGAAACGGCCTATAGCATCCCCAAAGGGCTGACCTTGCGTGATGAAATTGCCCGCTATTTCCGCATCGGCCAAGCCCTGTTTGATGAACTTAATAAATCAGACGAACCCACTACAGCAGCAACAATCAGCTTCACAGAAAACCTTTTGCGCGATATTTTCGCTTTTCAAGACATTAAACATACAAGCACTCGCACGCTGGATGAGCACAACTATGCTGTCACGCTGGAAGCACTTGATGGTCGTGTGCCGGTTGTGATTGTTCCTCCATCAGATGCTCTTGATCGTGCCAGTGATCACTTGCCAACGGATGGTCGCAAACGCTCTGCTGCGACCGCTATCCAAGATTGGTTAAATGCGGATGAAGATTCGTTATGGGGCTTCTGCTGTAACGGCGATCGTCTACGTCTTGTTCGTGACAACGCTAGCCTGACTCGTCCGGCTTATATTGAGGCCGATCTGCGCCAGATTTTTGAAAACGATAATTTTGCTGACTTTACAGCTCTATGGCTCTTGATTCATGTCAGTCGTTTTGGGCTAAAAGATTCCTCCGTTTCCGATTGCGCACTTGAACGTTGGAAAGAATCCGGTAGCAAAGAAGGCGTTGCTGCCCGTGATCGTCTGCGGGACGGAGTACAGGAGGCTCTTCTTGCTCTTGGAAACGGTTTTCTGGCGCACACTCAAAATGATGATTTACGGCAGAAAATTGAAAATGGCGAACTTCCGCTACAAGACTTCTTTACCCAGCTTTTACGCCTTGTTTACCGTATGATCTTTTTACTGGCCGCAGAGGATCGCAATCTCCTTCACACACCAAATGCAGTTATTGCTGTTCGTAAGCTCTACCAGGCCGGTTATTCCCTTGATAATTTACGGAAACAATCTATTCGCCGTGCTGCCTGGGATCGTCACTATGATAAATGGGAAGGTCTACTGATTGTTTTTGCCGCTCTGGCAAATGGAGAAGAACGCCTCGGCCTCCCTGCACTCAGCGGATTATTCGCAAGCGATACAACGCCTGATCTGGATCAAGCACACTTATCCAACAAATCACTGATGGAGGCCATTTACCGTTTAGCCTGGTTGAAAGAAGACCACCGTCTAACTCCAGTTAATTGGCGGGATATGGAGACAGAAGAATTAGGTTCTGTCTATGAAAGCTTGCTGGAGCTAACCCCGCGTCTAAACGGTGATGGCTGGCGTTTTTTCTTTGCAGAGGGAGCAGAAACAAAAGGAAATGCTCGCAAGACCACTGGTAGCTATTATACGCCTGACTCGTTGGTACAGGCCTTACTCGACTCTACGCTTGATCCCGTTTTGGATCGGGTAGAGCGGGAAAGCGAAAATCCAGAGAAAGCGTTGCTCTCTCTTTCTGTTATTGATCCGGCCTGTGGTTCCGGCCACTTCCTGTTGGCTGCGGCGCGGCGGATTGCCAGCCGGGTGGCGCGTTTACGCGCTGGCGGTGTAGCCTCAGCGGAAGATTATCGCCATGCCCTGCGCGATGCCGTGCGCAACTGCGTTTACGGTGTGGATCGTAATCCGATGGCGGTAGAGCTAACCAAAGTCGCACTTTGGATTGAAACCGTTGAACCGGGCAAGCCGCTCGGTTTTCTCGATGCCAATATTCGCTGCGGTGATGCACTGCTCGGCGTATTTGATCTGGAAACCCTGCGCGAAGGTATTCCCGATGCGGCTTATAAACCGCTGACCGGTGATGATAAACCCACAGCAAGAGATTACGCCAAGCGTAACAAGGCAGAAAAAGGGGGGCAAGGCACTCTTGATTTTTCCAGAGGAAAATCCGCACTGCCGCCACCGCCACCACTGGCAAAAGCAGCCAAACACCTCCGAAATCTGCCCGAGGACAGCGTTAAACAAATTTCCGAAAAGAAACAAAAATTCGTAGCGGCACAAAATGATCCCCAGCGACAAAAATGGCGCGTGGCAGCAGATATGCTTGTCGCTGCCTTTCTGGCCAAGAAAACAAAAGATGACCCGCCAGACAAAATATCATCTACCATTCCCACCACGGCGCATATGTGGCAACAACTCACAGATGGTTGTTCTCATGGTCCTTTGCTGAACAAAGTACAAGATCTAGCCAGTAAAGCCCGCGCTTTCCACTGGCCGCTTGAATTTCCGGAAATCACGGAACGTGGTGGTTTCGATGTTGTGCTCGGAAACCCGCCGTGGGAACGCATAAAATTACAAGAGCAAGAGTTCTTTGCTTCTCGTGACACAGAAATCGCAAAGGCTCCTAACGCTGCCGCCCGGAGAAAATTAATTTCTGCATTGGCACAGGCCATGCACGGATCCCGTGAACGATCTTTGTTTGATGAATTTGAAGAAGCCAAACGTCTGGCTGAAGCTGCCTCTCTTTTTTCGCGTGAAAGTGGACGTTATCCGTTTACGGGACAAGGAGATGTTAATACATATGCTCTCTTCGCCGAGCACTTTAAGAACATGATCAGCCTACATGGACAAGCTGGAGTGATTGTTCCGACAGGCATTTCTACAGATTCTACAACTGCACCTTTTTTTGCCTCCTTAGTAAAAGAAAAACAGTTGGTTAGATTGATTGATTTTGAAAATCGCGAGAAAATTTTCCCTGCTATTGATAGTCGTATAAAATTTTGTCTACTTACTATGGGGAATAATGTGGAGAAAGCCGCTTTCTCTTTCTTTTTAACAAATCCTTTGCAAATGTCTGAGGAAGAACGACAATTTACTCTGTCTCCAGAACAAATTGTTAATATCAATCCCAACACTAAAACTGCCGCCATATTTCGTTCTCGTAGAGATGCGGAACTAGCTTCCAAAATCTATAGTTCCTTTCCTATTTTGTTTAAGGAAAATAATAAACATGACGGTAATTTATGGAGTATATCTTTTATGACTATGTTTCATATGTCTGGAGATAGCGATCTGTTTTATACAGCCAATCAATTAACGAGAAAGGACTTTAAAAGTATTGGTATTAACTGGGTTCTAGGACAGGAAAATTATGTGCCTTTATATGAAGGAAAAATGGTTCATTTATATGATCATAGATTCAGCACCTTTGAGAATTACACACAACGGCCGCCTAAAGGAGCTAGTTTGCCTAACCCCAATAGTGAACAGCTCTCAAATCCCAATTATGCAGTTGCTCCTTGGTATTGGGTTGAAAAAGATCACGTTGAAAACAAGCTCTCTAATTATGATAAGAATTGGCTTTTGGGGTTCAGAGATTCTACAAATGCTACAAATGAAAGAAGTCTTATAGTTTGCGTTATTCCCAAAGTTGGATTAAATCACAAATTTCCAATTATTATTTCGCCATATCCATCAAAAACTCTTTGCTGCCTGTATGCTAATTTGGCATCAATTATTCTTGATTATATTGTTCGCCTTAAATTAGGTGGAACATCAATGACATATCATTACGTCAAGCAGTTTCCAATACTTCCTCCTTCCACTTACACAAATACTGCTCTCGACTTTATCGTTCCGCGCGTGCTGGAGCTAACCTATACCAGTCACGCGATGGAACCTTTTGCCCGTGATTTGGGTTATGATGGGCAGCCATTTGCTTGGGATGAAGAGCGCCGTGCTCTACTGCGGGCGGAACTAGATGCTTGGTATGCCAATGCCTACGGTTTGACCCGTGATGAGCTACGCTATATCCTTGATCCTGCTGATATCATGGGAGAGGACTACCCATCTGAAACCTTCCGCGTCCTTAAGAATAAGGAAATCAAGGAATACGGTGAATACCGCACAAGCCGCCTCGTACTAGAGGCTTGGGACAGGATGTATGAGGAAGAGATTCAAATACCCGTACAACAAATCTCTGCAAATGCATGGGCAACACCGCCCGCTGTGCTGCCTCAAAACATCGCCATGTTTGCCATTATGGATATTATGCACACAATGGGACAGAACGTACCGGAGCAAAAAGCCCGCCTGGCGGCTCTCTTAGCGCGAAAACCAGCACTGGCGCTTCCCTTCATGGATGATACACAAAAAGCGGAATGGCAGCGTGTGGTTGGTCAGGAAGCTCAACCTTTGCCCGATAATGTTGTTCCGATTACCGACTTTCAGAATAATCAGGGCGCAGACCATGCCTGGGGCGAAGCAATGCGTCAGCTTGAAGGTTCAGGCGCACTGATCCGGCAAAACGGCATCTGGTCGACGGGAGTACAACCTGGCTCCTCGGGACAGGGCTGGATGGAAAGCCGCGTGCAAGAAATAATAGACATTGTTGATAACATCGATGATATCCAAGCCGCATACGACAATATAATCATCTTATTCCTGCAGGAGGTCCACAATGGTGCGGCAAGGCGAGCTGTTTCCTAGTCCCGTAGAAACGATCACGGTGGATGCAGCGCGCAGTGAGCCGCGCTTATGGATTCGCAGGCTCGTTATCTGGGAAACGCCTGAGAAAATTCTGCAAGATATTTCGTTGCGCCGGGGCCTCAATATCGTTTATTCCCCGGATCCCGGAACACAGGCGGCCATACTGGGGCAAAAAGGCGGGAGCGGTCACGGGGTTGGAAAAACATTGCTTTGCCGTTTTCTGCGTTATTGCCTTGGTGAAGATACATTTGCGCACGATGATCTGCGGCGGGATATTCAGAGCAAATTTCCCGAAGGTCTGGTTGGCGCTGAAGTTATGGTTAAAGGTCAATTATGGTCGGTTATCCGCCCCATTGGTGCAACCAGAAAACATATTGCCCAGCCAGATATAGCGCTTGGAGATCTGCTCACGAGTCAGGACGACAATGCTGATATTGCGCTCTATTTCAGTGCGCTCAATGACTTGATTGCCGATACTGTGGATCATAACATTCCGGGCAGCCATGAATGGAAACGCTGGATTTTTGCGCTGGCCTGGCTTAGCCGGGATCAGGAAAGCCGTTTTTCAAATCTATTGGACTGGCGCCATCCTGATGCCGATACGCGCTCTCCCGTCCGGGATACCTCCGTAGACCAGAGAAACATTATTATTCGCTCTTTTCTTAACATTATGACCGATGAGGAATTAACGGCTCAGGGACAAAGGGACGCTCTTTCCCAGAAGAAAAGTGACCTGACCCAGAATATCAGTCATCTCAAACACAGCACTCAGGGTCTTTCAGGTGAAGTTGCCTCTGGTTTGGGACAGGCAGAACAATCGGGCGTGGAGCCTCTGGAAGCTGATGTGCTTTTGAAAGTGGCACAAGAAAATCTTAATGCAACAGATAACACACCTGCTGACGGTACGTTAAAAACAGCCATTGCCGGTAAACGCGAAGAGCTTGAAGCACTGGTATCGCAAAAAGCCCTGCTTACAAAGAAACAGGAGGAATTTGATGGTCTGATTGCTATTCAAGAAGATCATATTGGGGTTCTGAAAGGTGAAAAGGCAAACCTGGATGCTAACGCCATTAAAGCCCGGCTAGGAGAAGTTTGCCCCGTCTGTAGCGTTCCCATTGATGAAGCGCTGGCGGAAGGCTGTGGGCTTTCACATGTATTGCCGGATAAAGATAAGGTCGAACAGGATGCCAGTCAGGTTGAAACAAAAATTACAGTCTGTAAACAGGCAATCACCAACTATCAGCAGCATAAAAAAAATAATGATACAGCGTTACAAAACCTTGAAATTCAAATTCAGGATACACGTCAACAAATAGAAAATCTTGAAGGCCGTGCAAATCAGGAGCGTAAAGACCAAAGGCAAAAGTGGTTCATAGCCAAATCTCTTCACCTTCAAGCAGAAAAACTTGTAAAAGAATTGGAGCAATTGAAGGTCGATGAAGCAGAATTGCAGGACGTACCTGAAAAAGAACAGCAATTGCGTGAAACCTTACAAAATCTACGTTCAAAACATTCAGAAATCATGACACGTATGCAGGAACTTTTCGTATATGTCTGCCAAGGATTCCTCGGAGATAAAGAAGCAAAGCTGGAACTCACTGGCAAAGGTATTCAAGCCACAGTAACCACCGGAGGAACCGCTATGGAAACCGTAAAAGTTATAGCTTTTGATCTGGCAACAATGTTTATGAGCCTTGAAGGAAGGAGCTTTTTACCCTCTTTTCTTATTCATGACAGTCCCCGTGAAGGTGATTTGGGAGAATCAATCTATCACCGCCTCTTCAATTTTATGGCGGACATGGAGGGGTTAAAAGAAGAGCCTTTATTCCAATATATTGTTACGACAACATCTGCTCCCCCGGAAAAATTCGTAAAGGATCCCTATCTCGTTTT
The DNA here is from genome assembly GCA_021774995.1 of Alphaproteobacteria bacterium. GTDB lineage: Bacteria > Pseudomonadota > Alphaproteobacteria > SMXP01 > SMXP01 > JAJFIM01. Next base: position 27,683 of record JAJFIM010000064.1, read on the forward strand.
ACAACTTGATGGGCAGGAAGATGAAAACCGCCTGCTAAAAACCAGCCTTTAGTGCAAATTAAGGTACAGAAAATGAACATTCAAAACCCACCCAGTGCAGTGATTTCTATTGAAGCGCAGAAAGCCGCATTTGATAACGGTTATCGAATTGAACATGATATTCGTGATGGCTGGCTACATTATCGTTCAGCCACTGTATCAGATGAAATTGCAATCTCAGGATCTTCTGATCACGGGCCATGGCACTTAAATATTACCCATGAGGGCGCACAGCAAGAATTAGGATCATCTACTTTTAGTTTCGATAGGCTGGCCGATTTGTATAGCACACTTGATAAAGTTTACCGCCTAAGTGCCAGCTTGCCTGATGTTCCATTACAACGCTTTCAAGAGGAACAGGCAAAGCTTCCTAAAACAACAGAGGCTGAGAGACTGGTTATTCAGCGTGTTGGGCAGAACCTTTTCCGTGAGGCACTGCTTACCTATTGGCACGAAAGGTGCCCTCTTACCGGTATTACGGACACAACTCTTTTGCGTGCATCTCACATTGTATCATGGGCCGAGTGTGAGTCCGACGCTCAAAGATTGGATGTACATAACGGTCTTTTATTATCCGCCTTGTGGGATGCGGCATTTGATAAAGGACTTGTTAGTTTTAACAATGATGGATCGGTACTGGTATCCCCTAATCTAAGCAGAGAGGCGAGATGTTCTCTTGATATTGAAAAAGCTCCAAGACTTACCGATTTAACCGAAGAACACCATAAAAATCTTGATGCTCACCGTAAGAAAAACGATTTTTGAATATTCTGCTATTTTCCATTTTCTTGTAAAATTAGAGAATTTTGGTAGGATCACCTGAAATAATACGAATTGAGAAAAATAGATAATGACAAAAAACTTAGGTAAACTTGAACGTGTGGATCTACGCAATGTGTGGGAGACGGAAGACCGTGATTTTACGCCTTGGCTGGCGCAGGAAGAACATTTGCAGATCCTGGCAAATACAATCGGCATGGATTTGGAGCTGGAGGCTCAGGAGAAGGATGTCGGGCCATTCCGCGCAGATATTTTATGCAAGAACATCGATGACGATTCATGGGTGTTGGTTGAAAACCAGATTGAGAAAACAGATCATCGCCATCTCGGTCAGCTCATCACTTATGCTTCTGGTTTACAGGCGGTTACGATTGTCTGGATTGCATCAAATTTTACTGAGGAACATCGCGCTGCTTTAGACTGGCTCAATAAGATTACTGACGATCATTTCCGCTTTTTTGGCTTGGAGTTAGAGTTATGGCGTATTAACGACTCACCACCAGCACCTAAATTCAACGTGATTTCAAAGCCGAATAACTGGAGTAAATCTATATCTCAGGCAGCAAAACGTATCAGTGAGCAGGCCACTACAGAAACCACCGAGTTGCAGTATCGTTACTGGCAAAAATTGCTTGATTTCATGCGTGATAATGGAACGCAGCTTCGGCTTCAAAAGCCCATGCCACAGCACTGGCAAACATTCGCTATTGGTCGAAGTCACTTTCACATGGCAGCCTTGCTCAATACCAGAGAGGGGCGTATAGCGGTGGAGCTGTGCATCACGGATCCAAATAACGCAAAAACGTTTTATAAGCTTCTTGAAACGGACAAAGAAAAAATCGAGGGAGAGATTGGCGCAGAGCTAGATTGGAAAGAGCTGCCAGAAAAAACATCATCGAAAGTTCTTCTATACAAAGAAGCTGATCCAACCAATGAGGAGGATTGGAAAAATCAGCACAGTTGGATGAAGGAAAAATTAGAGACCTTTAATAAAGTTTTCAGACAAAGGGTTCGTAAACTAGATCTAGCTGATTGGAGCAGCGATGAAGAAGAAGTCGCCTAATTGGCTTCAAGAGTAGCAATCACCTTCAGTTTTTTGCCGCCGTATTCAAAGCTGCCCCACCACTGTTCCTGGCCGTTTACGTTGCGGCGTTCCAGCATCAGGGTAAAGCGGTCGATGCCGCGTTCTTTTGCTGTGGCGTAGTCTTCCAGCGCAAACCATGCTTTTCTGGCCAATGTGGTGGCGGTGCGTTTGACGGTGTAGTCAAAGGCGGCCAGCAATGCTTCGATCTCGGCATCTGTGCATTTTTCGCTTTGGATGTCCTCGACCATTCCTTTGTAAAATAACTTGCTCATGTGCTTATCTCCTTGTTTTTGCATCGTTTTGTTAATAACAGTAACGCTTCATTCGGCATGATTATCAAGTCAATAAGCTGATACTTATCAATGAGTTACGATTATTTATACGGACAAAAATCCTTTTAGAATATCCATTCATATGTTCGATCGCTGCCTATGATTTCGATGTAATCATTCAGGTCGGAGGGCGCAGAAATTGGAACGTAAGAATCTCCTGCCATATCGAAAAACAGAATACTTGGCGGCAAGCCGTAAATATCTGGTCTGCGCAAACGTATTTGTATTTTTGTCAAAGAAGCCAGCGGCGTTGGGAATTTAAACCATGCCTTCAAACTTGAGCTTCCCGTATCGCTCCAATGTGGATTGCTAGTGCCAGGCCACAGCGAAACCCATTGTGTAATATTGCCGTTATAATCGCTATCCGTGTTGTATTCACCAGACGCCAAATCACTAAACCCCGTTATGATTTGCTGAGCAGGATTGGACGCAGCCATGGATTCCACGATGTCGGCGACATCTCCATAAATGGCAATTTTTGTTGGACCGATCCAATTGGTCGTATAGTTAAAATCAATCAAAAGCCCGTCAAGAACCGCGCTTTTTGCCTTATGTTTTGTATGAGCCATAAATTGGCCGGGTGATAAAAGCATTACTGATCCTGTGTTATTTGCTGAAGAGCGTAATTGATAGATTTTAGCTTGGATTTGCAGTCCTTATGGGCGAACCAGAGCTTGGTGTAGTTCTCGGCGATATCGCGCTGGGTCATGTCATCGCCGGGATAGTCTGGGGCGGGTGCGCAGGACTGCAAGCTGGCTGGAATTTCCGGTTTAATCACTTTTATTTGTGTCTGGGGTGCGCCCGTACAAGCGCTCAACAGTATCGCGCAGCACAGGGGCAACAGGGCCGTTTTGTTCATCGCTTGCTCCTTCTATCCGGCCTAGCAGCCGTTCTTGGGTTTTGGTTCGTTCGATCTCACGGTTTTTCTCTTCCTCCAATGCCTGGATTTTGGCTTTGGTATCGGCTTGCAGCACAGAAAGGCTTTCTTCATAGGAGACAATGCTGGCCTGTGAAACCGCCAACTTCCCTTTGAGTGTCGTGATGTGCTGGCCTTGCCATGTGATCCAGCCAAGAAAAGCAGCCATAGCCAGAAAACCTCCGATCACCCGCCAGTATTTAAGTATGAGTGTCCAGATCATGATTTGTCCCTCTTGGCTTCAGAGTTTCCGTTTTTATGGGCGGCGTACAGATAGGCACCGATGGGGCCACTCCCCAAAATGCCGATATAGGTCAGGATGGCTTTCAAAAGCCCGATGTCCGCTCCAGCGATAATGTGATAGGCCACGATCAAATTTGGCAGGATTAAAAAAGCATAAATGGAAACCCAAAACGCCAGCGCGCGCCGCACTTTCATGGGATCATCTTTATCGGGAGCAATCATGATAAACCCCCAGCGTAAATATCCATGACGGGGCGGGATTTTTGCAAGAATCCTTCCACCGTCCCAGCGCCCAGATGCGTGTTGTAATATTTCTTCCAATATTCAGCCATGCTTTGCCAGTCGCCCGCTTCCGGCAATGGCTCTTTAAAGCGCAGATAAAAAATTCGGCACATGGCGGCGGCATAAAACAGATTGCCGTGTAGCTGCTCGTGCAAATCCATATCCCGCATGATCAAGCCCTTCAGGTCATTTAGAAGATGTGGCTTGCGGCTTAAATATCGCTCCCATATATCGTCATGGGTGACAGGCTCCATCTGAAAGAAACTCCGCGCGGGACCGCGTCCAATTTGCTGGATGAAGGATAGATTGCTTTCTGCCATGGCGGTGGCCATGACGAGCTGTTCGGCGGCCAGCGAATATAAATTGATATGCCCCAGCGCAGGCACCACGACATAATCGTGGAAATTACGAATATCCATTATTGATTTCCCCTTTTGCGTAAATAATGAATGTCACTGCGCATGTCCGTGATTTGTGTTTTGATGATTGCCAGATCCTCGCGCATTTCACCAACGACCCTGCGACCTGTGACATCATTATTGACCTGCTGCTCAAGCGATTTGATTTTTTGTTCGACAACGCTCATATGCAATGTGACCCACGCCACAAGCTTTATAAGCGCTGTAATAACGGCCACGCTGTGGGCAGCAATGCCAAATAACAAACCCCATTCTACTGGTGTCATTTTTATTCTCCTGTTTTGGTTTTCAGTATTTTGAAAGCACAACCCACTGCCCACCATCCGAATAGATGGTGATAGCTGCAAAGTGAGATGTGAGATTCCAGATTTGTGCGTCCGGGCCGCCGGATCCACCGGCCATTTGGATTTTGACAATATTGCTGGACGGATCGATTTTCTTGATGGTGCAGACTCGCCCCTGCGCTTGATTGGCGGCGGGAATTTCAAAGATGATTTGCCCGGTGAAGGCCGATACCAGATACACGCGGTTGAGCATATCTGCCTGAAACGTTCCCGATGGCGCGGCGGCGTTATCGATAAAACGGCTGGGGCGCGGCATGCGGTTGTCTTGTGTTACCCACCAGGTTGCGCCGTTTGAGAGCAAAGTTACAGTGTCATATTGCTGGAGTAATGTGAGCGTCCGGTTATCCGGCCCAGCGCCGTTATTTTCTTTCACATTGATAGGGTTATCGCGCAAATCCGCTTTTTTCAGCGTTACCCAGCGCCCGGTTGCATCTCCGGCATTGGGCAGGATTAAATCATAGGAACGATTAAACGAGCTGAGCAGGTAAAAAGTATGCTCTAGATCAATATTGATATCACCACTGCTACCAGCGGCAGGGTCGATATAGGTCGTGCCGCGCGTCATGCCATCCACATGAACGTCCGTGACATAAACGTCTTTCAGGAAATTTTTCTTGGGATATCCCGCATCATAAGCCTGATATTCACCCTGCAGAGTTGGGTCCCAGATTGCCGCACCGCCTGTGGCAGAAAACAGCCGGATGATCGTATTATCCAACGAACCATTATCAATACGAATGCCGGGTGCAAGGCCGAGGCTTTCAGCGTAGAAATTCGTAATGATATTACTGCGCGCACCAAAGCCCAGCCGGAAACAAGCCTGCGCGGTGACATCAACATTGGCTTCACAATCAACAAAAGAATTATTGAACTGACCCGTAGAGATGAAAAAGCCGGATCCTGACATCGGCGCCGACAGTGAATAAACCCGTACATCGTAGAATTTATTCGCGTTGGGCGAATCCCCGAAGGTTTCAGGATCATTCCAGTCATCAGGCGTGGTGGTGAGCAGAACACCGTCTATTTTAGGCCGCGCAACCAGAACACGGCTGATATTATTCCAGTAGCATGGCTTGTTTGTATCGTTCCACCCATCCAGCGTCACACCGATCTGCGCGTCCCAGATTGTGACATTCTCTACAATGTTTTTAACGCACGGGCTGACTTTTCCAGCCATGAAGATGGCAGAAGCACCGCCCACAATCCGTACGTTACGAAGCTGTGAATAGCCCTCCACAAATTCCACGGCATTGAAATTAGCTGAATAAGGTGGGGCTAGGCTTTCATTAAGAGGCCCGTCCTGTGCCTGTATCACAGACATATCGCCGTACCCGATCAGGCTCATGCCGTAATTTAAAACAATAGGCGCGGTGATCCAATAATTGCCTGCCGATAAAATGCATATTTTGTTTTCTTGCAGGCACTGATTGATCGCCACCGTATCATCATTTAAGCCATCGCCCAGCGCACCGTAATCCTCTGGCCTTGGCGCTTCCCGCGCAGCCAGATATTGGCGCAAATCTAGCTTCGAGACACCTTGTCCCGGTATAAGAATTTCATCTATTTTTGGCATGGATTATAGCTCTGCACTGGCGAGGACAACGCCGCCTGCACCTCTTTGGATGTGGAAACGTCCGGATGTAAGACCGGAAAATAAAGCGATGTCAGCGCGTCCATTATTGGCGTTATTTTCGTGAATAGTGCCGATATTGGCGGCGCTTTGTGTGAAGTCTGCTGTGTAGCCATCCGTGAAAGCCAGCGCGGCATCAAGCTCATAGGATGGTGCGGCTCTCATATTGGGGTGATTGAACACCACTTGCATATTGCTGGCGGAATTGGCCACAGCCACAAGTCCGGTGACAGGCCGCAAATACCTCGAAACCAGCTTTTCTTCCAGTGACACAGGCCGTACCATAAAGGGGCGTTTTGCGGTGCCGATGGAAAGCTGCTCCTGTCCGAGATACGTATCCTTCGTGGTGATCGCGCCGCAATCAACCTTGACCTCAATCTCAATCCCGTTGCGGCAATCGCCCATATCGGCAATGGCCAGATCGATATCTGAATTGCTGTCATTGGCCACAGATATCGTTCCCGTGGCTATCTGAGTGGTGGTCGTAAAATCATCCAGCGCATCGGCTTTGCGCACAGTGATAATGAAATCAACATTGGCACCGTGATCGTGATAAACCCGCGCGGAATAATAAGCAGCGGCGTTGTAAAATTTCCATGCATCTTTGGTCTCAATCCGGCGGCGAAACAGGATGGCTCCGGCTCCGGTGAGTGTGGCGTTTTCAACGAATGTCGCGTGCCCGCTCTCGCTCAAAGTAAAAGAGGATGTCACCCGTTTGATTGTGCCTGCCGTAACCGCTCCTTCGGCCTTAACCGAAAGCAGATCAATGGGGGCTTTATCCCAACTCGTGCCCAGCGTTTGATCTCCGCGATGGGAGACACGTCCACAGCCATTGATAATGGCATTTTCCAATCCGTGCAGGGGAATATCGTTGATGTCACCGTAATTGCCACTGGTCGCCACCGTTGCTAAATCACCTGGCTGAGTTGCTGTATCAGCTTTTGTGCCTTGCGCAGCAGTAGCAAAGTCGGCTGTTTCATTATAGGCTGCGCTGCCGACATCGGCGGGTTGTAGAGCCGTGTCTGCCAGCGCCCCTTGTGCTGCCGTAGCAAAATCCCCGACATTGGATGCCGCCGCCGTTCCCGCATCGACAATATCGGCCAAAACATGCGTATGCACCGCATCGGCTAGCCCATTTCTGATATCATCCGGTGTGGCGCGGCGTGTGGCTCCACCTTGCACGATGGGAATGTCTTCATCACCAACTAAAGGCGTGACAGCCGAGGGCAGCTCGGAGATTTTTTTGGTTGTAGTCATGGTGTTTCCTTTTCTTTGGATTTATTCAAGGACGAGAACAACGGTCTGGTTTCCGGTGGTGGTGGCCTGGACTGGCCCTGCAAAACTGGATTTGTTGCCGTAGCGATCGACGGCGCGTAGCCAGTAATAGCGAACCTCGTTTCCGGCCAGAAGATTGCGGGTAAACGAATTGTCGTAAACTTCTAAAATACGGGCGGCATCGATTTCCGGCGTGGGCGTATCAGTGGTTTTTTCAAAGATCTCGACATAACGAAAATCACTCTCCGTAATGGCATCCCAGCTAATCGTAATAAAATCATCACCAGCGGTGGCCGTAACATTATTCGGCTCATGCGGCGGTACGGACTGATTATTTGGCACCACGACTTGCGGGGCATCGCCGATAGATTTCAAATCAGATTGCACGAAAGCATAAACACTGGATCCGTCTTCCTCGAAAGTAAGGTCTACGCCCATATCCTCAACCATCTGCCAATTGCTAATTCGGCACGGCAGACCGTTAATCCCAAAGCGCGGCAGATCGACAGCGATTGTGTTGCCTGCCGCGACCTGAAACCCGGCCAGATTGGCGGGGTATTGAATCTGGCGTTGTCTGCGCACTTGCTCCAGCGCAATTTTGGCAATGCGCTGCGCCATGGTGTGTGAAGTCGTGAACGAAAAATCCAGCGTTGAGAAAATCTCCTCGCCTTTGTCCTCCGTCACGTAAACAACAGAGGTCACGGCGGGGTAATCCGTGGATTGCCAGTTATGCGTTGGTGAAACGAACGCGCCTTTCACGCCGTTAAAGAGCTGCCGTTTAGAACGGTGCGGACGCATAATCACGGCATCACGCAGGAAGCTCTCGTCAAAGGTTTTAAGCGGCGGGCTATAAGCTCCGACTTGAAGATGCCATTTCCCGCCCGTATGAACCAAAAACCCAGCGCAGGATCCCAGCATATTCTCCAAAATATCACGTGGATTATCGGTCAGATCGACAACGCCGTTGCAGGTGTAGCGCTTTTCTGTGCCGTCCAGCGTTGCTACCACTTCATCACAGATATTAGCGGCGGCAATGAAAGAGTTTACATCCACTTCATCAATACTGGCTCCCAGCCCTATGTCGGAAATCAGATAATCCAGAACACATAAAGCCGCGTTATCCGACCAAACCGTAAGGGTTGTGCGCGGATCATAAACCTTGCGCCCTTTTACAATTGCCGAGATATTCGGTGTGCCGCCAGCATAGGCTTTTTCATCATAGCGCAGCTGCGTATGGATATAAGCCAGATCCCGCAAGCGGTGCGCCGCCGTCCACTGCCCACCGGAATTATCAATCAATACCTGGTCGGCGCTCTGGTCAACATCTCCCAGATGTTTATAGATGCTGGCATAAACCGTGCTGTCTCGTTTGTAAGGCTCGGCGGTGGCATCGCCGTTCCCATCCAGCGCCACAACCTCGTCATTAAAGAGAATATCACCGATGGATTCAACTTCATGTGCCGCCAGCACAATCACCCAATGCAGCATATCCAGCTTGGTATCGCTCGCGCTGACGGGGCGGCTGTGCGTAAACACAAGCGGACCGGAAACACGTACTTCGCCATAGATAATGCGGTGCGCCGTAATCGGCTGGTTGACCATTTCCGTACGGCCACGGCTTCCATTGGCAATCGAAGTGACGGACGGTGCGGCAAATTTTGGTTGCTTGGGCTTGGGCGCAAAAAGCGGAGCCGTGAATGACACCACAGCAGAGCCGACCACGCCCCCAACAATCGCGCCGATAATGCCGCCGCCGACAACGCCGCTGACAAAATTGGATGCCACCGCGCCAAGGACAACAGGAATAACCTGGGGCATTATCCAATCCTCCATGCGCGAACAGCTTGAAGAACGGGAAACCCCAGAAGACCGTCTTGCCCCGGCGCAAAGATATGCTCTCCGGCCACAATGCCCAGCGTATCGCCGCGCCCAATATCAAACAGACAAACATCCCCGCGCTGCGCAGTAAGTGATGGTATTTCAGGGATTCCGTTCTTTTTGGCTATGGCTTCAGCGATCCCAGCCACGCCTCCATATTTCTTGAGCAAGCGCAGAGCTTCCGCTTTGGTTTTGTAGCTTCGGTAATCGCCAGCAAGATCAACGCCCGTCATGATCTCTACGCAATGGGCGGCGAAGAGACAGCAATCATTTTTACCCCATACAAAGGGCTGTTTTCGCGCAGCATCAATCTTTCCGGCCAGAAGCTCCGGCCAGTTTGGTAGTCGTTTAATCTCTGCCATGATTTACTCCGGTGCTCTGCCCCAGACGATTTGTTTGTCTTGCATGCTCGGCACGTATTCCAAGCCTTTATCGCCGGGGAAGCGGGATTGTTGATCTGCGTCTGTGTAGCGTTTCGTGCGCGGACGCTCTAAATCGCGCAAGCGGCTTTCGGCGGTGAGCGTTACTGTGGCTGTCTCGCCGTCATCCAGAATTTCTACCGTGTCCATGCGCCCGTCAAAGATCAGCACCGGATCCA
>JAJFIM010000065.1 GCA_021774995.1 Alphaproteobacteria bacterium
CGGCCATCTCATTTGGATTCACGCCGTGAGCGTCGGGGAAGCCTTCAGCGCTCTGACGCTCATTACCAGAATTCTTGCATCATATCGGCAAGCCCGCTTTCTCCTCACCACCGGAACGGTCACCTCGGCGCGCCTCATGGAGACGCGCCTGCCGCGCCAAGCCATTCATCAATTCGCCCCGCTTGACCATCCCGTCTATGTCAATCGTTTTTTGGATCAGTGGCGGCCCGATCTGGCGGTGATCGTTGAATCGGAACTCTGGCCTAACCTGATATGGCAAACCGCTTCGCGCGCCATTCCCATGGCGCTGATCAACGCCCGCATGTCTGAAAAAGCGTTCAAGGCTTGGGCGCGCTGGCCGCAAGCCATTAAATCCCTTCTCACCTGCTTTGATGTTTGCCTGGCGCAGGATCAACAAAGCGCGGACAGGCTGGAAAATTTGGGCGCGCGGCAAGTCCGGATCATCGGCAATTTAAAATTTTCCGCGCCCACCCTGCCAGTTGATGAAACCCAGTATGAGCGCATTCAGCGCTGCGTCGGCGCGCGCAGGCTCTGGCTGGCGGCCAGCACGCATCCGGGCGAGGAAGAGATTGCGGCGCAAGCGCATCAATCCCTTCGACGCCGCTTTCCGGACCTTCTGACCATCATCATCCCCCGTCACCCTGAACGGGGCGGGGCAATCAAAACCGCACTTGAAGCAGAGGGTCTCAGTGCGGCGCGGCGCTCTGAAAACGAACAAATCGACGCGTCCACTGATATATATATCGCCGACACGATGGGAGAGCTGGGTCTGTTCTATCGCCTGGCGCCAATTGCGTTTATCGGCGGTTCACTCGTTCCCCATGGCGGTCAAAACCCCCTTGAGCCGCTCCGCTTGAACTGCGCTATACTCCATGGACCGCACACGTTCAATTTTGCGGATATTTACCGCGACCTTGATGAAAGAGAATCGAACCTGATGGTCAGAGCTGCGCAAGACCTTGCAGACAAAGTGCGTCGCCTCCTTGAGGATGACCCCCTGCGCCGGGCGCAGATAAAAGCGGCCAAGGCCGGCATCGCGCAGGCTGACGATGTTATTGAGCACTGCTTTAACGCGCTGCGCCCTCTTTTGCCGCGCGCCGGTCAAGCATCGCCGCACATAAATAGCGGGAGCGGGTCTCATGCGCGCCCCTAGCTTTTGGCATCTCCCGGAAGGGCAAGAGACAAAATGTCCGTACACGAAGACCATGCTGGCCGTGCTCAAGCCCGCAGCCTTTGTTAACGATCATATCGGGCGCTGGCGGCGGGCGCGGACGCACCCTGCGCGCGTGAATTGCCCCGTCATTTGCGTTGGAAATTTAACCGCCGGGGGAACTGGCAAAACGCCTGTCGCCATCGCTTTGGGGCTGAAGCTTCAGGCCATGGGAAAAACACCGTTTTTTCTCCTGCGCGGCTATGGCGGCGCCGAGGCCGGACCATTACGCGTTGACGCGGGCCGCTGCAAGGCGGCGCAGGTGGGCGATGAAGCGCTTCTTCTGGCCGCGCGTGCGCCCACCATCGTCTCCAGAGACCGGCCAAAAGGCGCGGCGCTGGCGTGTGCGCAAGGCGCCGAGGTGATCGTGATGGATGACGGCTTTCAAAACCCTTCACTTCACAAAGACCTTTCTTTTGTTGTCGTTGATGCGGAAGTTGGTTTTGGCAATGGCCTGTTGATTCCGGCCGGCCCTTTACGCGAACGCGCAGGCCCCGGCCTGGCTCGGGCGGACGCCGTCATTCTCATGGCCCTACCCGGCACTGCGCCCATAGCGCCGCAGCTCACGCCCTATCTGGATCATTCAAAAAAGCCTGTCCTGCGCGCCCGGCTGGCGCCAGACGCGCCCCCCCTTGAAACGAAGCGCCGCGCCGTGGTCTTTGCGGGCATAGGGCGGCCTGCAAAATTTCTCGCCACGGTAGAGGCGCAAGGCTATGAAATCGCCGACGCGCTGGCCTATGCCGATCACCACGCCTATACCGACAAAGACTGGCGCGAACTCACCGGCATGGCTGAGAAGAACGATGCGACCCTGCTCACCACCGAAAAAGACGCGGTGCGCCTTACCCCGGAACAACGAAAGCAGGTGGAGGTTATCGCAGTGCATGCGGCGTTTGACTCAGGCGATAAGATTGACGCCTTGCTGGAAAAAGCTCTCAACCAGTTCTGACGCCGTACCCCTCACGGCTTAGACTTGGGGTCCGGCATGGGGCCGACAAGAAAAACAGGGTCAAGCTGTTTGCCGTACCAGTCCATTCGCCAATCCAGGTGAGGCCCGGTGGCCCGTCCCCGCGCGCCCACCACGCCCAGCACATCGCCTTGCGCAACAATGTCGCCCACCGCGACGGCGACGCTGTCAAGATGCAAAAAAGCGCTGGTGACGCCCTGCCCGTGATCGAGAAAAATCAGGCCGCCTTCAAAATACATATCTTCCGCGGCCAAAGTCACCACGCCCCCCGCGGGCGCAACAAAGTCCGTGCCTGCGGGCGCGGCGACATCGACGCCGTAATGAGGGCGCCGCGGTTCGCCGTTCAAAATGCGCTGCGATCCATAAACGCCGCTGATCCGCCCTGTGAGAGGCCAGATGAAGGTTTCAAAAATCCAATGGCCTTGCGATCTGATTACGCGCGCCTGGCGTTTCATCTCCTGGTCGCGTTTGATATGCGCGATCTGTTTATCGGTGCGCGGCGTAACTTGAGCGGGCGGCAGACCGTCAATACGCTGAATATCATAGTCGCGCGCTTCAATCGACAATTCGCGGCGCTCGCGCGCGCCATCGGCGTGAACAATATCGAGCGCGGCATGGGGGCCTTGGTCCCGGTCAAAGCCGAACACGAACCGGCCGCTTTCAGCAACACTGAGCGCTTGTCCATCCAGGCTGACCGCGGCGCCGGGCTCAACGTGACCCAGAACCATCCCGCCTTGCTTGAAGACGCCATCGAGAATCACGCGCTCCGCCGCTTGCGCGGAAAAGCACATGCCGAACGCAACAAGCGCCAGCGCGAGCGCCTTATTCAAACAACGAGGCCCCGGAAAACGGCGCGCCCGGGCTTTCATGATTTGAGGCGATAGCGCTCTGAGGCGGCTTCGGGCGAGGCATAAGCCTCTTGTTGCTCAACGCTCCAATAACGCAAATCTTCCAGAGAAATTCGCTGGCCCGTCACCGCGCAGACGACATAAGATCCGGCAACGAGCACCGTATATTCGCCGTCAAGATATTTCAGTTGCGCTTCGCCTTTCGCGCCAAAATTTCGTTCCAAACGATTCATAATGCCTCAATCCAATTTAGACTTAGCTGATGACTATAGAGATTAGTCAAGTAAGATTATACTATACCTTAAATCACTGAACTATGAATGACTACCGCGTCATCAAGGATGACGACTGAATGGCTTCTTGACTTTATGTCAATTTACCAAAATTCCGGCTCAGAAGAGATCGCCCTGCGCGCCCGGCTTGTTCAGGCGCTTTGTTTTTTGCGGCGCAGAGCCGCCGGGGCCGTCCAGCACCGCCGCGCGGCGCCCATCGGCAAAGCGCAAAATAACGTCCTGGCCCGGTTTCGTCTCCGCCGCCCGCCGCACAAGACGCCCGCCGGGCTCCTGCACCAGCGCGAAACCCC
>JAJFIM010000066.1 GCA_021774995.1 Alphaproteobacteria bacterium
GTAGACCATATCGACGACCTGTTGGGCGACATGGCGCGACGTGGTCCATTTGCCGCCCATGGCGGAGACGAGGCCGCTGACGGCTGCGCCTTGACCGGTCTTTTCGTGATCGTAAACCTCCGCCTTGCGGCTGGCGCGGTAGGTGCCCGAATCGCCGCCGCCCGCATCCCCGTCCGACATGTCTATCAAAGGGCGCAAGCCCACATATGAGCGCACCACGTCTTTGCGCGTGAGATGCGCAGACGGCAGGCCTTCGTTGATGGTGCGCAGCAGATCCTCAATATCCTCCTCGCTGACGCGCACTTCTTCTGGCGCTTGGTCGTGCGGCGTATCGGTGGGGCCAATGATCGAATGCCCGCGCCAGGGCAGGACAAAAAAATGCGTCCCGTTGGTGGGAACCATCATGGCGTGGGTGTCGCAAAGAGACTTTGTTATTAGATGCAGGCCCTTGGAGCGGATGAGCCTGGCGGGGGGCGGGCCGCCCAGAGTGTCCAATAGCAGGTCAGCCCAGGGGCCCGCCGCATTGACCGTCACCGCTGCTTTGATGTGAGTGCGCGCGCCGCTGAGCCCGTCTTCCACTTCGGCGCCGGTGACTCTGGCGTCTTCTTTCGTCAGGGCGGTGACTTTTGCGTAATTGGCGACGCTGGCCCCGGCGGCGCTTGCATCCAGTATGCACTCCAGGCCCAGCCGTTCCGGGGCGTAAGTCTGGCAGTCGTAATAGAGCGCCGCGCCCGTGAGCGCTGTGTCTTTGAGCACGGGCGCGATGCCAAGTGCGGTTTGCTTGCCGAAAGTTTGATGGCGCGGAATCGTAATATCGGGATCGGGGGTTTTGCGATGGCCCATGGACATGAGATCATACAGCGTCAGACCGGCTCCGATATAAAGCGCATTATGGGCGCCCATCCCCCAGGTCGGGATGAGAAAGGGCAGGGGCGCCACCATATGCGGCGCCGTGGACAACCAGATCTGACGCTCGGTCAGCGATTCATGCACAAGACCAAATTCAAGCGTTTTGAGATAGCGCAATCCCCCATGCACCAATTTGGAGGTGGCGGCGCTGGTGGCGTGCGAAAAATCGCGGGCCTCGACCAAGGCGACGCTGAGGCCCCTGAAGGCCGCGTCGCGGGCGATGCAGGCGCCGGTGATGCCCCCGCCAATGACCAGAAGGTCGTAAGAGGCCCGGCCCATGGCCGCAAGGTCGCGTGTGAGAGGCATGGGGGGTTGTTATCCGAAAAACGCTCGTGGGTGGGCCGTAAATTAGAAGTGATCCCACCATGGCAAAGTCAGGCGCGCTGGTAAAGGCGGCGGCGGGCGCTCGTCCGCTCTTTAGCCGATTTTGCGCTGCATGAAGCTTGGGGGCGGCGTCCATGTTTCCGGCATGAAGCGGTTGGCCCAGCGGCAGATTTCCTGCAAGACCGGCAGCAGCGCCAAGCCTTTTTTCGTCAAAAGATATTCATATCGTTTGGGCCGCATCTGGTAAGGCGTTTTGCGCACGAGACCCGCCGCCTCCATTTGCACCAGTCTGTCGGTGAGCACGTTGGTCGTGATCCGCTCCGGCGCGTTCAGAAACTCTGAAAACCTAGCCTTGCCGTTCAGCATGTCGCGCAAGATAACGAGCGTCCAGCGATCGCCCACAAGTTCCAGAGCCGTGGTAATGGGGCATCCTGAACGCGGCTCCCGTCTGATTGATCCAGTCATTTGATTTTGTCACTTGTTTATTGCAATTCACTAGTAACTAAGATACCGTCTTGATCGCCTCAATTCAACTTAGAAAGGAAAACAACGATGCCGAACGGTTTTAAAGGCGGGTGTCTGTGCGGCGCCGTGCGTTTTGAAAGCGCCTCCGAGCCGCAAATGGTGGCCCATTGCCATTGCGTCGATTGCCGCAAATCCAGCGGCACGGGCCATGGTACGCATATCGTTATTTCTGAAGACGCATTTTCCGTTTCAGGTGATGTGAAGCTTTATGACAGTCCCGCCGACAGCGGAAATACCGTCAGCCGGGGCTTTTGCCCGACCTGCGGATCGGCGATTTATTCAAAAAATTCCGGCATGCCGGGCATGGTCTTTCCCCGCGCTTCCAGTCTTGACGATCCAAACAAAGTGACGCCGCAGATGGTCGTCTATGCGAGCCGCGCTCCCGTCTGGGATTATGTGGACCCGTCTCTTCCCTCTTTCCCGGAAATGCCTGAGGGCGGTCCTGATAAAATTATCTCTGAGAGCAATGGATCTCATGAATGAATTTGACCGCATTACTAAAATATTAGCTGCGCTTCACGGCGCCGTTCACCCTGGGCAAAATAATGAGTTCTCCGGTTCGGTTAATTCCTGAACCGGGGCGTCTTGTGACGTCTTGCTGGGGAATCAAAAAAAAACTGCGCGCCCTTCCAAAAATCACATCGTCAGTATAGGACGGATGCTGAGGAAAGGCGCGCAGGCGAAGGAGGGGCGTTCTAATTGACGGCGTCGCCGGTTACAAGAGAAGTGACTTCACCACTTGTTTTGCGCGCCTTGCAATGAGCCGTATAGCTGTCATTCGCTTCGCGATTGCTAACGTCGTACCACAGCTCGACGGTGCGCGCCTTGCCTTTGATGTGTGTCAGCTTGTGTTTGTAAACGTCCGCAGGGATGGAAAGCTCTGACTGAATTGCTGCGTGGCATCCCGACATGGCTTTATCGTATTGACCGGCAAAGGCTGGTTGCGCCAATCCGATGCCGCCGATCATCAGGCCTGCGAACAGTGTGGTCTTTAATGTCAAAGTGTTCATAATTTGTGTCCTCTCTCATTTATGAACGCTTGCGCCCCGCACTTCATATGCCGGACTGGCTTCGCGTTGCCTGGAAAGTTATGAAGCCGCCCTCACGCTCTCAATTCCCAAAAGGGGAATGGTGGAAAAAGAATGGATTTTATTTTTAACAAAACGTTTCCATACAGGGTGTATGTGACGCGCGGGCGCCCTATATGATGAGCTTGAGATGTGCGATAAAGGGGGCAAATCCGCGCCGCCGTCTTTTCAGAGTCGAAATTCAATTCCCAGCCAGGGAATAGCAAAGGCAGGAACGTCATCGTTATGATCGTGGAAATGGATGTCAAAAACCCCCTTATCGCGCCGTCAAAAAG
Source organism: Alphaproteobacteria bacterium (assembly GCA_021774995.1). GTDB lineage: Bacteria > Pseudomonadota > Alphaproteobacteria > SMXP01 > SMXP01 > JAJFIM01. The sequence goes on from JAJFIM010000066.1 coordinate 3,122, forward strand.
TCAAAAGCTTTCCGCTTTTGGCGGGTTGCTCAGGCATTGGCGCAAAATCCGTTCCGTCAGTCAGCTCGAATTGGCGGCGCAGGCGGAAACCAGCCAGCGTTATATCAGTTTTCTTGAATCGGGCAGGGCGCGCCCCAGCAGGGAGATGATCGTCCGCCTCTGCGAAACCCTCGATATTCCTTTGCGCGAGCGCAACAGGTTGTTCACTGCGGCCGGGTTTGCGCCCGCATATCCGGAAGGACGCCTGGATGGGCCGGAGCTCAGCGCAATGCGCGAAGGCCTTGAGCTTCTCTTGTCCTATAGCGAACCTCACGCCACTATTGTGGTGGACAAGTGCTGGAACCTGGTGATGGGGAACCGAGCGACTTTGAATTTGTTTAATGAGTTTATTGATATGGAAGCCACGTGGAAAGAAATCGACCAGGACGACGATAAAAACATCCTGCGCATGCTGTTCCATCCAAAAGGTTTGCGCCCTTATATTTCCAATTGGGAAGCTGTTGCTTCTCAGACTTTGAACCGCGCGCGGCGCGAGCATATGAATATGGGGGGCGATCCCAAAGCGGAAAAGATTTTAGAAGAAATCACTGAATATGAAGGCTTTCCCAAGGGATGGGTCACGCCTGACTGGAGCGATGCGCCGCCCAAACCCGTGGCCTCGTTTGAATTGGAAAAGCAAGGGCTCAAACTCGTTTTTCATTCGCTGATTGCAACATTCGGCACGCCGCAGGATGTGACGCTGCAAGAGCTGCGCGTGGAAACTTTTTTGCCGTCTAATCGGGAAACGGCGGATTATATGAAATGGCTCTCGAACCGGGGCGAGGGAGAGGGCGTTCTTGTGTGCTGAGCGCTCAGATGATTTTATAAAAACCGGTGCGCCCATTCGCGCGTGACGTCTAGCATGACATCCGTAAGCTGATGAAGTTCGCCTTGTGAAATAATAAAAGGCGGGGCGGCGTAGACGACATCCGCCATGGGCCGGATAAAAACGCCCCTCTCAATAAACTTGTCTTTTAGCCACTGAATTTCAGGCATGGCGCGCATCTGGATAACCCCCAGCGCGCCGCGCACGCGCACATCCGTAACGCCGTTAAAATTGCGCGCGGCGGGCAGGGTTTGGTTGAAATGCGCCTCAATGGCTTTAACCTGTTCAAGCCGCGGCTCGGTTTCAAACAGATCGAGCGAGGCGTTGGCCGCCGCGCAGCCCAGCGGATTGCCCATAAAAGTTGGCCCGTGCATGAGGGCGTCGCCGTCGCTGTCACTGATAAACGCCTCAGAGACCCGGCCCCGCGAGATGGCGGCCGACAGCGGCATCACGCCGCCGGTCAGCGCTTTGGACAGGGTAATGATGTCGGGAACCACCCCCGCCGCTTCGCAGGCAAACAGCGCGCCGGTGCGCCCAAAGCCGGTCATGATTTCATCGAAAATGAGCAAAACGCCATACTTGTCGGTGGTGTTGCGGATGAAGCGGAGCGTGTCTTCCGAGTGGAATTTCAGCCCGCCCGCACCTTGAATGAGCGGCTCCATGATCACGGCGGCGATGGCGCCATGATTGTCGGCGAGAAAAGCGTCAAACGCTTTTTGCGTCTCCGGCGTTGCGGGAAGTGTCAGAAGGTGCTGCGGAATCAACGCGCCTTTAAACGCGGTGTGCATGCCCTTGTCCACATCGCACACCGACATGGCGCCCATCGTGTCGCCGTGATAGGCGTGCTCAAAGCAGATGAAGCGCTTGTGACTTGTTTCACCCCGGTTGATCCAATATTGCAGCGCCATTTTCATGGCCACTTCGACGCTGACGGAGCCGGAATCGGCAAGAAAAACTCTATTGAGATCGCCGGGCAGAAGCGCCGCCAGCCGCGCGGC
>JAJFIM010000067.1 GCA_021774995.1 Alphaproteobacteria bacterium
CCGCATTGGAGGCGTATCAGCGATCAAATAAAGTGGCTGAACTGCGTACGGCGCTTAAAGATGTTTATGGAGATCTTGCGCAAATCAAGGAAGCGGAAGAATCTGAACTCGTGGAGTTATCCAGCAACATTGCATCGGGCCTGCCGATTGCGACCCCAGTGTTTGATGGGGCGCATGAGGTGGACATCGTGGAAATGCTTGAGGCGGCGGGTCTGGACCATTCAGGGCAGGTCACCTTGTGTGATGGGATGACAGGAGAGCAATTTGCCCGACCTGTTACTGTGGGTTACATCTATATGTTGAAGCTCCACCATCTGGTTGACGATAAAATTCATGCGCGTTCCATTGGTCCTTATTCATTGGTGACACAGCAACCGCTGGGCGGTAAGGCGCAGTTTGGAGGTCAGCGGTTTGGTGAGATGGAGGTCTGGGCGCTGGAAGCTTATGGCGCTGCTTACACGCTGCAGGAAATGCTGACTGTGAAATCAGATGACGTTGCGGGCCGGACGAAAGTTTATGAAGCTATCGTTCGAGGCGATGATTCTTTTGAGGCGGGTATTCCGGAATCCTTCAATGTTTTGGTCAAGGAAATTCGCTCCTTGGGCCTCAATATAGAGCTTACCGGCACGCCAGAATTTGAAAATGTGTAAGCGATAGAATACGTAGCGGCGATTCATGATTTTTGATCGCTAAGTTTTTTTGGATTACAGGCAGGCATAATGCCCGCCGCAAATATGGCCAAGGAGTTCTTCATGAACCAAGAGGTTATGAACATCTTTAACCCGGTGGGTGCGTCTCAATCTTTCGATCAGATTCGTATTTCCATTGCCAGTCCGGACCGAATTGAATCTTGGTCGTTTGGGGAAATCAAAAAACCCGAAACGATTAATTATCGCACCTTTAAGCCGGAGCGTGACGGGTTATTTTGCGCCCGAATATTTGGCCCGATCAAGGATTATGAATGCCTGTGCGGAAAATATAAACGCATGAAATATAAGGGCATCGTGTGTGAAAAATGCGGTGTTGAGGTAACTTTGTCAAAAGTGCGCCGCGAACGCATGGGCCATATCAGCCTGGCTGCGCCAGTTGCGCATATTTGGTTTCTAAAATCTTTGCCAAGCCGCATTGGGCTGTTGCTGGATATGACGCTGAAAGAATTGGAGCGGGTTCTCTATTTTGAGTCTTTCATTGTTTTGGAACCGGGGTTAACGCCCATGTCTGAATTCCAACTTCTGACGGAGGAGGAATATATTCAAGCCCAAGATGAGTACGGGGAAGATAGTTTTACCGCCGGTATTGGGGCCGAGGCTATCAGGGAAATGCTGATGGCGCTTGATCTTGAAAAAGTAGCCGAACATCTTCGTGAGGAAATCGCCGCAGCCACAACTGAACTCAAGCCAAAGAAATTGGCTAAACGGCTAAAACTTGTCGAAGCGTTCATCAATTCCAACAATCGCCCTGAGTGGATGATTTTGACCGTTGTTCCGGTGATTCCACCAGAATTGCGCCCGCTGGTTCCGTTGGATGGCGGACGTTTCGCAACCTCGGATCTGAATGATCTGTACCGGCGCGTGATTAACCGGAACAATCGTTTGCGACGTCTGATGGAATTGCGCGCGCCTGATATTATTATTCGCAATGAAAAGCGGATGTTGCAGGAAGCTGTTGACGCGCTGTTTGACAATGGGCGGCGCGGCCGCGTTATTACTGGCGCCAACAAACGCCCCCTCAAATCTTTGGCTGACATGCTTAAAGGCAAGCAGGGGCGATTCCGTCAAAACCTTCTGGGCAAGCGCGTCGATTATTCCGGGCGTTCGGTTATAGTTGTGGGTCCAGAGCTGAAATTGCATCAGTGTGGATTGCCTAAGAAAATGGCGCTGGAGCTGTTCAAACCCTTTATCTATTCTCGCCTTGACGCCAAGGGTTTGGCGACAACGGTGAAACAGGCCAAAAAACTTGTCGAAAAAGAGCGGCCTGAAGTTTGGGATATTCTGGATGAAGTTATTCGTGAACATCCGATTTTGCTCAACCGGGCGCCAACTCTGCACCGCTTAGGAATTCAAGCTTTTGAACCGGTCCTCATTGAAGGGAAAGCCATTCAGTTACACCCCTTGGTATGTGCCGCGTTCAATGCGGACTTCGATGGCGATCAGATGGCTGTCCATGTTCCTTTGAGCCTTGAAGCTCAGTTGGAAGCGCGTGTGCTGATGATGTCTACGAATAACATCCTTAGCCCAGCTAATGGCAAGCCGATTATTGTGCCTAGTCAGGATATTGTTCTGGGCCTCTATTACATGACCATCGCCAAGGATAAGGAACCGGGTGAAGGCATGGTGTTCTGCAATATTGCTGAAATCGAACACGCCTTGCAGCAGGGGGTCATCTCAATCCATGCAAAAATCAAGGTGCGGTGGAAGCACGTCGACTCCGAGGGAAAGGTATCGGCGATAATTCTGGATACCACAGCCGGTCGATTTATGGTGGGTCAGCAATTACCATTGCACAAGAATGTTTCTTTCGAATTGGTCAATAAATTGCTGACTAAAAAAGAAATCAGCCACGCCATTGACGTGATTTATCGTCATTGCGGTCAAAAAGAGACAGTCATCTTTTGCGATCACATAATGGGGTTGGGTTTTAAGCAAGCGGCAAAAGCCGGTATCTCGTTTGGTAAGGACGATATGGTGATTCCCGATAGCAAGCAGGCGCTTGTTGATGAAACCAAAGATCTGGTTAAGGAATACCAACAGCAGTATACGGACGGTCTTATTACTCAAGGTGAAAAATACAATAAAGTTGTGGACGCCTGGGCGAAATGTACTGACCGCGTGGCTGATGAGATGATGGATCGTATTTCAGCAGTGACATATGATGAGGGTGGGCGCGAAGCTGAAGTAAACTCGATCTATATGATGGCGCATTCCGGCGCGCGTGGTTCGGCTGCGCAAATGAAACAATTAGCTGGTATGCGGGGATTGATGGCTAAGCCGTCGGGCGAAATCATTGAAACGCCGATCATCTCCAATTTCAAAGAAGGGTTGAATGTGCTGGAATATTTTAATTCCACTCATGGCGCCCGGAAGGGGTTGGCGGATACTGCGTTGAAAACAGCCAACTCGGGCTACCTCACGCGCCGTCTCGTGGACGTGGCGCAGGATTGCATCATCAACCAAAGAGATTGCGGATCTACAAACGGCATCACATTGGAGCCTGTGATTGACAGCGGTAATGTTGTTGAAAGTCTTGGAGAGCGTTTGTTAGGTCGAACTACCCTTAATGACATTGTAAATCCATTGTCCGATGAGGTGCTCATTAAGGCTGGTGAGTTGATTGACGAAGTTGGCGTTGAGCTAATCGAAAAAGCCGAGGTTCAATCAGTCAAGGTGAGGTCAGTGCTGACCTGCGACTCCAAACGCGGTGTGTGCGGCGTCTGTTACGGGCGGGATCTTGCACGCGGTACGCCGGTGAATATGGGCGAAGCGGTGGGTGTTATTGCGGCCCAATCCATTGGCGAACCGGGTACGCAATTGACCATGCGCACGTTTCATATTGGCGGAACTGCTCAGGTGGCGGATGAGTCCTTCTTGGAAGCCAGCCATACAGGCGTTATCCGCATTATCAACCGAAATGTGGTTAAAGATTCAGAAGGAACTTTGATTGTTATGGGGCGGAATATGTATCTCGCTCTGACCAAAGGCGATAAGGATCTGGCGACGCATAAATTAACATATGGCAGCCGGTTGCATGTTGATGATGGTGACGAAGTCAAGCGCGGACAGCGCTTATGTGAATGGGACCCTTACACCATTCCTTTGATCAGTGACCGCGACGCGATTGTCAATTTTTCTGATTTGGTTGAAGGAGTGTCGATTAAAGATGTGGCCGATGAGGCAACGGGGCTTTCGAGCAAGGTTGTCATCGATTGGCGCGCTAATCCGCGCGGCGCGGATTTGAAGCCGGAAATTTGTCTGCTTGATGAGAGTGGTGAGCCGTTGAAGCATGAAAACGGCAAGGAGCTACGATATTTGTTGTCCGTGGATGCAATTCTATCCGTTGAAAACGGCGCCAAGGTGAGAGCGGGCCATGTGTTGGCGCGAATTCCCAAGGAAGGCGCTAAAACCAAGGATATCACTGGTGGTTTGCCGCGCGTGGCGGAACTGTTCGAAGCGCGGCGGCCGAAAGATTGCGCGGTAATCGCTGAAATTGACGGTTACGTGGAGTTTGGGCGGGATTACAAAAACAAACGCCGCATCGTGATAAGGCCGGAGGCGGAAGATGAGGAAGCTCATGAGTACCTCATTCCAAAGGGCAAACATATTACAGTGCAAGAGGGTGATTTTATCGAAAAGGGAGAGTTCCTGCTTGATGGACATCCGGCGCCTCACGATATTTTGCGCATCAATGGCGTTGAGGAATTGGCGAAATATTTAGTCAATGAAGTGCAGCAGGTTTACCGCCTGCAAGGCGTGAAAATTGACGACAAGCATATTGAGGTCATTGTGCGTCAAATGCTTCAAAAGGTTGAGATTGAAGTGCCGGGCGATACAGGCTTCTTGATTGGCGAACAGGTGGAAGCGCTTGATTACGAAGAAGCGATGGTGCGCGTGAAAGCTGAAAAAGGTAAAGAGGGCGTCGCCAAGCCTGTGTTGTTAGGAATAACGAAGGCGTCTCTCCAGACCCGCTCGTTCATTTCGGCGGCTTCGTTCCAGGAAACCACGCGGGTTCTCACGGAAGCGGCGGTTAATGGCAAGCGCGATGCGTTGGTCGGTCTCAAGGAGAATGTGATCGTTGGGCGCCTCATACCTGCTGGGACGGGCGGGCAGTTGGATCGATTGAATCACATCGCCAGTGAGCGGGATGAGGCTATTTTAGCTGAGCGGGCTCTGGCGGCGGAAGCTGAGGCCAAGGCGAGAGTAGCTGCTATGGAAGCGGCAGAATCATCAGAAAGTGAGGATTCCGAATCGACGTCTGTTCCAGAAGAAGCCGAATCGGCGCCTGTTCCAGAGGAGGGCGAAGCCGCCTCAGATTTATCCACCACTCCATCGGACCCAGATATAGGAGACGATCCCTCGACGCCGGCCGGTTAAGCTTTAGCGATGGATGCCGCCAATGAATTGTTGAAATGGCTTTGCAAGTTGTAAGTTATTGATATTGTTTGGATAAATTAGCTTTGGGGCAAAGAGGGGGTTTTTACCCACTCTTGGCGCGAATGAATTGACTGCTATATTGGTGGTGTGGATGACTTGTCCTCTCCAAATCCGAGTAAGCACAGGTAATAAACGCAAGAATTCCAGCATTTCAGCCTTGACGGTAGTGCGTGGCGTGAGTATGTTCGCGCCACTTTTCCAGCAGGCTGTAAGTCGGTGACGGCTTAGACGATGCTGCATACGAACCGACATATTGAACCGCTAGAAGCGTTCTCGTACGCGGCCCTCAGGTCCGGTAATTTGGCCAGTGGGTCTGTCGTGTCTGGCGGATTTTCAGGGTTGTTTCAGAGCCTTGAAGAGCCTTTGCCCTGGATGCTTATGGGGGATGGGATGTTGGTTGAAGTGCGCGACGGTCTCTCGGAAATGTTTTAGGCGCCAAATGGCGCCGGCAAGTTAGGTGAACAGGTCTTATGCCAACAATTAACCAGTTGATACGCAAGCCGCGGACAAAACAAGTCAAGCGCAATAAGGTGCCGGCATTGGAAGCGTGCCCGCAGAAGCGCGGTGTATGCACCCGTGTTTATACGACAACTCCCAAAAAGCCGAACTCGGCCTTGCGGAAAGTTGCGCGTGTGCGCCTCACCAACGGTTTTGAAGTGACAAGTTATATTCCTGGTGAAGGGCATAATTTGCAAGAGCACTCCGTGGTGTTGATACGTGGCGGCCGGGTGAAGGATTTGCCCGGCGTGCGGTATCATATTTTACGCGGCGTTCTTGATACCCAAGGCGTCTCCGATCGCCGCCAGCGCCGCTCTAAATACGGCGCTAAGCGACCAAAATAAGGAAACTCATTTCATGTCCCGGCGGCACAAAGCAGAAAAACGCGATATTATCCCCGATGCCAAATATGGTGATTTGGTACTGACCAAATTTACCAATTCGCTGATGAATGACGGTAAAAAATCAGCGGCTGAACGGATTGTCTATGGGGCGTTTGATGAGATTGAAGGTAAAACCGGTCAGCAGCCTCTTGGCGCCTTTCATGACGCCCTGAACAATGTGAAGCCGGATGTTGAGGTGCGCTCGCGCCGGGTAGGGGGCGCCACTTATCAGGTTCCCGTGGAAGTGCGTATAGAGCGTAGGCAAGCTTTGGCTATCCGCTGGATTATCAAAGCCGCGCGCGCGCGCAATGAAACCACCATGGTGGGTAGGTTGGCTGGCGAATTGCTGGATGCGTCAAACAACCGCGGCTCAGCCGTCAAGAAACGCGAAGATACTCACCGGATGGCTGAAGCGAACCGCGCTTTCAGCCATTATC
>JAJFIM010000068.1 GCA_021774995.1 Alphaproteobacteria bacterium
CGAGGATCAGCATGTGCTCGGCCAGCCAGCCCTCGTCGCGGGCCATGGCGGAGGCGATGCGCAGGGCGAAGCATTTTTTGCCAAGCAGCGCATTGCCGCCATAGCCGCTGCCGAACGACCAGATGCTTTTGTCTTGCGGGAAGTGCACGATATAACGGTTGTCGGGGTTGCAGGGCCAGGCGACATCCGGCTGATCCGCGCCAAGAGGCGCGCCCACCGAATGCAGACAGCGCACAAAATCATTATCCCCCAAAGCTTCAAGCGCGCCGTCCCCCATGCGGGTCATGATGCGCATGGAGACCGCGACATAAGGCGAATCAGTGATCTGGACGCCGATCTGGGCAATGTCAGAGCCAAGCGGCCCCATGGAAAAAGGCACCACATAAAGCGTGCGCCCCGCCATGCAACCGTCGAAAAGCTGGCGCAAGGTTTCGCGCATCTCGCCCGGGTCCCGCCAGTTATTGGTGGGACCGGCGTCGATTTCTTCTCCTGAGCAGATAAAGGTGCGATCTTCCACCCGCGCCACGTCCCGCGGGTCCGAAAAAGCCAGAAACGAGCCGGGGCGCTTTTCTTCGTTCAGCCGGGTAAGCGTTCCGCTTTCCACAAGCTGCGCGCACAGGGCGTCGTATTCTGCGGTTGAGCCGTCGCACCAGTGAATCCGGTCCGGTTTGCACAGACGCGCCGTCTCGTCGACCCACGCGCGTAAATTGCGATTGCTGGTTTTGGCGTCACCCACTTCAAACACCCCATGCTTTTTATTCAGGCATCGGGCTTGATGAAAAAGCGCCCGTTTGACCCAGTTAGTTGGAAGGCCCTATAGAAACCATGTCACTGTTGAAAACTCAAGGGTCAGGGGGCGGGTCAGCGCCGGAAGGGGGGATTAAGTCCCGTCTCGTGAAACAGGCGGGCTTGAAGTCGCCCCTTAAACAAGATCTTGCGTATATGACTTTGTGAAGGCAGGTTATTTCATGGTTAAAAATGCGGCTCCAGGAGCCCTATGATGGCGCAAACATTATTCGACAAATTGTGGACAGCGCATCTGGTGACGGCGCTGGAAGACGGCGCGGACCTGATCTTTATCGACCGGGTGTTTTTGCATGAGCGCACAGGCTCCATCGCGTTGAAAAGCCTGGAGGCGGAGGGGCGCAGCCTGCGCAACCCCGCCCTCGTTTTTTGCACCATGGACCATATTGTCGATACCTTTCCCGGCCGCACCGACGACACGATCATGCCGAGCGGCAAGGACTTCATCCAGTCCACGCGGGCGTCAGCGCATAAAGCCGGGATCACCCTGTTCGATCTTGGCGATTCGCGCCAGGGCATCGTCCATGTGGTGTCCCCCGAACAAGGCGTCGCGCTACCCGGCGCCACCATCGTGTGTCCCGACAGCCATACCTGCACCCAAGGGGCGCTCGGGGCGCTGGCCTGGGGGATCGGCTCAACGGAAGCCGAGCACGCCATGGTCACGGGAACATTGCGGGTGAACCGTCCCAAAACCATGCGCGTGCTGTTTAACGGCGACCTTGGGCTCGGCGTCACCGCCAAGGACATGATCTTGCATCTTATCGGCAAACACACAGCCGCCGGGGCAAGCGGCTATGCCGTGGAATTTGCCGGCGACGCTGTGGAGGCTCTGTCCATGGAAGCGCGCTTCACGCTATGCAATATGGCGGTGGAGTTTTCCGCCTTTACCGGCATGGTGGCGGTGGATGACACAACGCTGAACTATGTGAAAGGGCGCCCCTTCGCCCCCAAAGGCGCGCTGTGGGACAAGGCCGTTTCCCAATGGCGCGCCTTGCACAGCGATAAGGGCGCCGCGTTCGACAAAGAGATCGTGATTGAAGCGCAGGACATCAAGCCGACGGTGACCTGGGGCGCCAGTCCTGAACACGCCATCCCCATTGACGGCAAAGTTCCGGACCCGGCCACAGCGCGCAGCGAGAACCAGCGCGCGTCCATGAAACGGGCGCTTGCCTATATGGATGTAAAGCCGGGACAAATTCTGACCAATCTGAGCATCGACGCCGCCTTTATCGGTTCATGCACCAATGCCCGCCTCAGCGATCTGCGCGCGGCCGCCACGCTTCTAAATGGCCGCCATGTGGCAAAAGGCGTGAAAGCCATCTGCGTGCCCGGCTCCACCCAGGTCAAATTAGCGGCGGAGGCTGAAGGGCTGGATAAAATTTTCACTAAGGCGGGATTCGAATGGCGCGAATCCGGGTGCTCCATGTGCTTTTTTGCGGGCGGCGAACATATGGGATACCGCGAGCGCGTGATCAGCACCACCAACCGCAATTTTGAAAGCCGTCAGGGCCCTGAAACCCGCACCCATCTGGCGAGCCCCCTTGTGGTGGCCGCTTCCGCCGTCACGGGGGTTATCACTGACCCGCGCGATTTGATGCGAGGAGGCGATGGAAAAATTTAATCAGCATACGGGAATTGCTGCGCCGCTCTTGCGCATCAATGTCGACACGGACGCCATCATCCCTTCGCGTGAGATGAAACGCGTCTCAAAGGAGGGCTTGGGAGAAGGGCTCTTTGCGGGCTGGCGTTATCTGGCCCAGGGCGCGCGCGAACCCAACCCCGATTTCGTGTTGAACAGGCCGGAATACGCCGGGACAAGCATTCTCCTGTCAGGGGATAATTTTGGCTGCGGCTCAAGCCGGGAACACGCGGTTTGGGCCTTGAAAGAATACGGGGTGCGCGCCATCATCGCGCCCAGTTTCGGCGCCATCTTCGCCAATAATTGCATCCGCAACGGCCTGCTGCCCATCGTGCTGCCGGATGAAGCGGTGAAGGCGCTGGCGAGGCAGGTGGAGAAAGATCCGCAGGCGCATAAAGTGCATATCGATCTGGAAAAAAAACAAGTCGTTGCGCCGGGCGGTGAAGTCTATGGCTTTGACATCGAAGACGGCCCTCGCGACATGCTCCTCCAGGGCCTCGATGTGATAGGTCTAACATTGCGCCACAAGGATGAGATTGACGCCTTCCAGGCCAAAGACCGTGAAAAGCGCCCGTGGATTTATCTGTAAGGGTGGTCACAACTCCCCCTTGTCATCCCCGACTTGATCGGGGGTCCATCTTGGACCGCGCAATGGATTCCCGCGGGCGTGGGAATGACATAAGGTGTGTAGAGATAAAAAAAGGGGCCGCGGGGATAAAGAGTTCTTACCTCCCCACACTCACCACCCCTTTTTCCGCAAGCGCGTCGATCTCGTCTTGCCCATAGCCCATCTCCGCTAATATCTCGCGGCTGTGTTCCCCTTCCTGAGGCAGGTCCTGGCGCACGCCGAAGCGGTGGCCGTCCATTTCCAGGGGCATGGCGGGGAGTTTTGTTTTCTGGCCGTTATCGGGAATGGTGAGGGGCAACAGGCCTCCGCCGGCGTTCAAGTGCGGATCGTCGAATAATTCTTCGGGTTTAGATATCGGCGCGAAGGGCATGCCGATGGCTTCCAATTTATCCATAAGGGCCTGTTTGTCGAAGCTTTTAAACAGATCGCGGATCACGGGCAGAATGTGGTCGCGCTCAGCCACGCGGCCATTGTTTTCATCCAAAGCGTGATTGTTGATGAAATCGGTGAGTTCAAACGCCGCGCAGAATTTTTTCCACTGGCCGTCGCTCACCACGCCGACAAACACTTGGGACCCGTCGCCCGTTTCGAACACGTCATAGATCGCCCAGGCGGAAATGCGCGCGGGCATGGGCGGGGCGGGCGTGCCGGTGACGGCGTATTGCGCCATATGCTGGCCCACGAGAAACGCCGTGGTCTCGAAAAGCGAGGTGGTTATCTCCTGGCCGGCGCCGGTGCGGTGGCGCTGCTCCAATGCGCCAAGGATGCCGATGGCGCCGAACATGCCGCCGGTGACGTCGATCACGGACGCGCCCGCGCGCAAGGGGCGGCCCGGCGGGCCGGTCATATAGGCCAGCCCCCCCATCATCTGGGTCACCTCATCCAGCGCCGTGCGGTTCTCATAAGGGCCGCTCAAAAACCCCTTGGCGTGGCAGAATATCAGGCCTTTGTTCTCCTTGGAGAGTGAAGCGTAGCCCAGCCCCAGCTTTTCGATGGTGCCGGGCCGGAAGTTTTCGATCACCACATCGGCGTTTTCACATAGGCGGCGGGCGATCTCATGGCCTTTGTCGTCTTTGAGATTGAGACACAGACTTTTCTTATTGCGGTTGAACATGGAAAAATAGCCAGCGCCTGAGCCGCGCAGGCGCCGCGTCGCATCGCCTTTCACCGGTTCAATCTTAATCACCTCAGCGCCCATATCGGCCAGAATGACGCCGACGGCCGGCCCCATGACCATATGGGTGAATTCGACCACTTTGATGCCGTTAAGTGGCAAGGTTGAATTTATGGGCATGCGCGTTCGTTTCCTTGGGCTAAAGATATATGAACCGGCTTTTGCTCTTTGGCGCCGATCTACGCTATGTAGAAGGCGCGCGGGCGAGGGGCGATTTTCGAGGTAATTTATCAGTGAAGAGTGACTTAACGCAATGAGCGGCATTGACATAGAAATCAGTGAGGTGGGTCCACGCGATGGCCTGCAAAGCATCTCCTCCATCATGCCGACCGCGGCGAAAAAAGCCTGGATCAGTGCCGAAGCCGCCGCCGGAATGCCGGAGATCGAAGTGGGCTCCTTCGTACCGCCAAAGCTCATGCCTCAACTTGCGGACACGGGCGAGATTGTCGCCCATGCGCTGACCATAGAGGGCTTGCGCGTAGCGGTTCTGGTTCCCAACAAAAAAGGCGCCGAGAATGCTTGTGTGTCGGGCGCGCATAAAATCACCATTCCCCTTTCTGTGAGCGAGACGCATTCTCTGGCCAATGTCCGGCGCACCCACGCACAAGTATTAAACGAAGTGCGTGATATCGCCGCACTGATTAAAGATCAGCCTGCGGACAAACGCCCCACGCTCGAAGGCGGCCTCTCCACCGCCTTTGGCTGCACCCTGGAAGGCGTTGTGCCCCAGGCCAAAGTTGTGGAGATGGCCGAAAAATTAATGGCGGCGGGGTGCGACGAGGTGGGGATATCCGACACCACGGGCTTTGCAACGCCGACCCATGTCAGGCAATTGGTGCGCGCCGTGCGGGCGGAAGTGGGGCCGCAAGCAGCGCCCTCCATTCATTTGCACAACACGCGCGGTCTTGGGCTTGCCAATGTGTTGGTGGCGCTGGAAGAGGGAATCACGACGGTGGACGCATCTCTGGGCGGGATCGGCGGCTGTCCGGCGGCGCCCGGCGCCAGCGGCAACATTGTCACGGAAGATCTGGCCTTCATGCTGGACGCCATGGGGTTGAAAACCGGAATTGACCTGGAAAAGCTGCTTGCCGTGCGAAGCATTGTGACCCAGGCGCTTCCGCAAGAAGAAATGTATGGCTTTACGCCGGAAGCGGGCCTGCCGCTGGGTTATGCGCCACTAGCTCAAAGATGAGGAGAGTTTGATGTCTGGCATCGCAATAAAAGGCCAAGCGCCGCAAAACTTCTCTGACCCGGCAACAGATCATCTCATGTCCATGGTGATGGAATTGATGGCTGAGTTTTCCGTCATGCGGGACCGGCTGGACAGCGTCGAGCGTTTGATCGAAGACCGGGGTCTTTTCCGGCAATCCGATATTGATGCGTATGAACTCTCGGACGAGGCCGCCGCCGCGCGCGCCAAGCGCCACGAGACTTACGTGGGCCGGGTGCTGAAATCCATACGGGATGATTTGGATCGGGTGACCAAGGCTTCCGCATAAACGCTAAACGTTTACTGTTTCCCGGACCCCGATCCGGGGTCCAGAGCCAAATGAAAGATGTTACTAACTGCCCTGGATCCTGGCTCTGCGCTTACGCTTGGCCGGGAAACGTAATTTCGATTGAGGCCAGACGGCAGCGCCCGCCTCACGCATTGCGGAGAATCGCAAAGCGCATCACGCCGTCTTCTTCTGGCGCCATCTGTTCAAAGGCGTGACCGGCTTCATTGCAGTAATGTTCTATATCCAATGGGGCCAAAGGGTCCGTGGCCAGGACGATCAAGCGCGCGCCCACCGGAACATTGCGCATGGCTTTGCGGACTTTTAGAACGGGCAGGGGACATTTCAACCCTTTCGCGTCGAGAATCACGGACATTTTTGATTTCACTATTCTGTTTTGCGCATTGTGCCTTCTTAACCCATTGCTATAGTAAAGCGGCTACACGCGCAAATTGCGGCGCCTCAAACGAATTGTTTATTTTCAGGCCTATCAATGACTAAAGACACGCACGACAGTCAGATGAAAAACCGGCGCCATCCGGGGGACTCGAAAAGAAAGGGCCGCCGCGCGCCCAAAGGCCGTCAAATTGACGGAGCCGGTTGCAAGGAGATTCAAGGCCTGCTGGGGGAGCGCCCCCGCGCGCGGCATCACCTGATCGAGCATCTTCATCTCATTCAAGACACATATCAGGCGCTGTCGGGGGACCACCTGGCCGCGCTCGCCCATGAAATGCGCCTTTCCCTCGCGGAAGTTTACGAAGTGGCGACATTTTACGCCCATTTTCACGTCCTTAAAGACCCTTCCGTTGCGGCCCCCTCTCTCACTGTCCGGGTGTGCGATGGCGCGGCGTGCCAGATGCGCCAGGCCCAAGACCTGCTGCGCGATCTTCCCGGCGCCCTTGGGGAAAATATACGCGTGACGCGCGCGCCCTGCATGGGGCGATGCGCTGCGGCCCCGATAGCCCAAGTGGGCAAGGCGCATGTGGATGAGGCGACGCTTGAGAAAATCAAAAACTCCGTATCGTCGGGCAAAACCAAACCGAATATTCCCCCCTATGCGTCTTATGAGCAGTATACGGAGGAAGGCGGATATGGCCTCTTGCGCGCGTGCTTGTCGGGCGCGCGCAGTGTTGAAGAAATATTGCAGGTGCTTGATGCGTCGGGCTTGCGCGGTCTTGGCGGGGCGGGGTTTCCGGCCGCGCGCAAATGGCGTGCCGTGCGCGCGCACAGCGCCCCGCGTATTGCGGTGATGAATGCGGATGAGGGGGAGCCCGGCACGTTCAAAGACCGGTATTTTTTGGAGCGCAATCCCGCCCGCGTTCTGGAAGGTCTGCTGATCGCCGCGTGGGCCGTAGAGGCAGAGACGGTTTATATATATTTGCGCGACGAATACCCCGCGGCGCATGAAATATTAACCCGCGAAATCGGCGCAGCGACCCGCGCGGGGCTTGCGCCAAAGGGGGGCGTTCACGTGCGCCGGGGGGCGGGCGCCTATATTTGCGGCGAGGAATCGGCGATGCTGGAGAGTCTGGAGGGCAAACGCGGCCTGCCGCGCCACCGCCCGCCTTACGCTGCTGAAGCAGGTCTCTTCGGGCGGCCGACGCTGATCAATAATGTCGAGACGCTTTATTGGGTTCCTGAGATTCTGGACAAAGGCGCGGACTGGTTTGCCGGTCAGGGCGTGAACGGGGGCAAGGGCCTGCGCGCCTATTCCGTGTCGGGCCGCGTCGCCAAACCAGGCGTGAAAATCGCCCCGGCGGGGATTACGGTGCGCCAGTTGATCGGGGACCATTGCGGCGGCATGGAGGCGGGGCATGTGTTCAAAGCCTATCTGCCCGGCGGCGCGTCGGGCGGCATATTGCCTGCGCGCCTCGGCGATCTGCCGCTTGATTTCGGCGCGCTTGAGCCTCATGGCGGCCTCATCGGGTCGGCGGCGGTGGTGGTCTTGTCGGACAGGGACAACGCCGCTGAAATTGCACTGGGTCTGATGCGCTTTTTTGCCGATGAAAGCTGCGGCCAATGCACGCCGTGCCGGGTGGGAACGGCCAAGGCTGCGATTCTTATGGCGCGAGACAGGTGGGATGAGGCTTTGTTGGAAGATT
Source organism: Alphaproteobacteria bacterium (assembly GCA_021774995.1). Classification (GTDB taxonomy): domain Bacteria; phylum Pseudomonadota; class Alphaproteobacteria; order SMXP01; family SMXP01; genus JAJFIM01. The sequence continues at coordinate 7,844 of JAJFIM010000068.1, forward strand.
TGATCCGCGTCATGCGGGACGCCTCGATCTGCGGTTTGGGACAGGCCGCGCCAGCGCCTCTTGCGTGCGTCCTAAAATATTTTGTCGATGATATTGCGCCGATAGGAGATGCGTTATGAGCGGGGCCGTCACTTTCACCCTCGACGGCCGGTCAGTTACCGCCGCGCCGGGCGAGACTATTTGGCGGGTGGCGATTCGCGAAGGAAAAGATATTCCCCATCTCTGCTGGCGGCCGGCGCCGGGCTACCGCGCCGACGGTAATTGCCGCGTATGCATGGTGGAGATAGAGGGCGAGCGCGCTCTGGCCGCCTCCTGCCGACGGGAGCCTGCGTCGGGCATGGTCGTTTCCACATCAAATGCGCGGGCGGTTGAGGCGCGGCGCATGGTGATGGAAATGCTGATAACGGACCAGCCGCCCCAAGAGAAGGCGCATGATTCGTCTTCCCCGTTTTGGGGCTGGGCCAAACGCATGGGCGTGGAGACGAGCCGCCTGCCGCGCGGGAAAACGCCGGAACCCGACACAAGCCATCCCGCCATGACCGTCAATCTTGATGCCTGCATTCACTGCACCTTGTGTGTGCGCGCCTGCCGCGAGGTGCAGGCCAATGACGTCATCGGTATGGCGCGCCGTGGCGACGCATCGAAAATTGTTTTTGATTTTGACGATCCCATGGGCGCCAGCACTTGCGTTGCCTGCGGCGAATGCGTCGAGGTGTGTCCCACCGGCGCACTCATGCCCGCCGCTCTGGTGAAGACGGACGGGTCAGGCGACAGAAAATCCGACCGCGAAGTTCAGAGCGTGTGCCCTTATTGCGGGGTGGGCTGTCAAATAAATTATCATTTGCGCGATGAAAAGCTTGCCTTTGTTTCGGGCGCGCCGGGGCCCGCCAATCAAAACCGCCTCTGCGTAAAGGGTCGTTTCGGCTTTGATTACATCGCGCATCCACACAGGCTGACCCGCCCGCTCATTCGCCGCGATGATGCGCCCAAAACCATCGACCCCGATATCGATCCGGCGGATTATGCGCGCGTGTTCCGTGAAGCAAGCTGGGACGAAGCTTTGACCCGCGCGGGCGAAGGTTTGCGCAGCGTGCGCGGCAAGCACGGCGGCGATGCGCTGGCGGGTTTTGGCTCCGCCAAATGCTCCAATGAAGAGGCGTATCTTTTTCAAAAACTGGTGCGCACGGGGTTCGGCACGCATAATGTCGATCACTGCACGCGCCTGTGCCACGCATCGTCAGTGGCGGCGCTTTTTGAAACCATCGGCTCGGGCGCGGTGACGGCGCCGTTCGGCCAAGTTGAGAACGCCGATGTTATTATTGCCATTGGGTGCAATCCGGCGGAGAACCATCCCGTCGCCGCGACCTATTTCAAGAATGCGGTGCGCCGGGGCGCCAAGCTCATTGTCATCGATCCGCGCGGACAGGCGCTGGCGCGTTTCGCCACGCATATGTTGCAATTCACGCCGGGCAGCGACGTGTCGCTGTTGAACGCCATGTGCCATGTGATCGTGGAAGAAGGGCTTGTGGATACAGATTACGTCAAAACGCAAACGGAAGGCTTTGATGTTTTAAAAGAACATTTGAAAGCGTTCACGCCGCAAGCCATGGCCCCGATTTGCGGCATTGCGCCAGACGAGATCCGCGCCGCCGCGCGGACCTATGCGCGAGCCAAAACCGCCATGATTTTCTGGGGCATGGGCGTGTCCCAGCATATTCACGGTACGGATAATGCCAGGTGCCTGATTTCGCTTGCCCTGATGACTGGAAATGTCG
>JAJFIM010000069.1 GCA_021774995.1 Alphaproteobacteria bacterium
TTGTGGGCTGTTAAGGATGTCATCCGCGGTCCCGGATTCAACTATTTTACCCTTACGCATCACGGATATGCGATCGCATACATCAGCCGCAACGCGTAAATCATGCGTGATAAGAAAAAGCGCGTTGTTCCCAATGCGCGATTTCAAGAGCTCAAGAACTTGGTTTTGTATTGTCGCGTCTAGGGCCGTTGTGGGTTCATCGGCGACAATCAATGGCGGCGCATTGATCGCGGCCAGGGCAATCATAATTCTTTGGCGTTGCCCGCCAGAAAACTCATGCGGAAAAGAGTGAATTCTTTCTTTGGCGTTGACAATGCCGACAGCATCCAACATCTCGGTCGCCCGTTCGGCGGCTTCTTTTTTTGAATAGTTTCCGCGTAGCATGACGCTTTGAATCAAAAGAGATCCTATGGGCCTCACAGGATTCAAAGAAGAAAGAGGGTCTTGAAAGATTATCCCCACATCGCGGCCTCTGATCATACGCAGCTCGGGCTCGGATTTTTGTAATAGATCCGCTCCATTCAACATGACAGATCCCGAAACTACCCGCCCCGGGGCCGGTATCAACCCCAGCGTCGACATAGCCATCATGGTTTTGCCTGAACCAGACTCGCCAACCAATCCCAATACTTGGCCAGGACCAATTTCAAGAGAAACGCCGTCTACGGTCACCAATGGAGATTTTTTGTGTTGGGGAAATTCAACAACAAGATTCTTGATACTCAAGATGTGCGCATCGCTCATATATCGATTCTCCGGCCGCGGCGGCGCGCCAAAGCGGAAAAACCGTCGCCGATGAGATTCGCCGTGAAAACCGCGTAAATGATGCCGGCCGCCGGAACGGCCATCAGCCAAGGCGCAACAAAAAGAAAATCACGCGATTGCTGCAGCAAATTTCCCCACGTAGGCACGCCTAACGGAGCGCCCAGGCCCAGAAAAGAAAGGGCGCTTTCGGCAACAAGCATATCGGCAAAATGAAAAGCCAGCATCACGGAGAGCGTGGGCCTTAAGCCGGGAAGGATGTGGCCGCTGAGGATGGACCAAGTTCCAGCGCCGAATGTATGAGACGCAATAACATAATCGCGCTCCAGCAAACTCAAAGATTCCGCATAGATGACCCGCGCAAAAATAGGCCAACTCACAAGGCCGAGGGTTAAGGTAAGGGGCCAAAACCCTCTCCCGATCACCGCAACGACAATAATTGCAATAATAAGATTGGGAAAGGCAAGCGCCATATCCACAACTTGATTCAAGATCGTCCTGATCCATCCGCCATATTGAGCTGCGAGCAGCCCTACAAAGGCGCCCATGACGAAAGCGATGAGAGTGGCCATACTGGCGGCGGAGATGGACCACATCATGCCTTCAAGCAAACGCGACCAGAGATCGCGCCCTAAATTATCAGTGCCCAGCAAATGCCCATTTTGCCCCATGGGACTGAAACGCTCCATAAGGTCGCCCACATATGGATCGTGCGTTTGAAAATATCCCCGAAATAATATCAACGCAATGAGAATGGAAAACAGGATTACGCCGGTAATGAGTTCCACCGATATGTCCGACTCAGTCCACCTTTTGAAGTAACGCGCGGAGCTTGAGTTTTTATCACTCATGGCGCCGCCCGCCGCATTCTGGGATCAAGAAACTCAAAGGCCATGTTGGTCATCGCGTTGACGCTAAAAACAAGGATCGCAATGATGAAGGCTGTGGCCTGCAAAACCGGGAAATCAAGCACCTGAGCGGAGCGAAACAACAATAATCCAATACCGGGCCAGAGAAACAACACTTCAATGATCACGGCGCCGGCAAAGAGAAAGGCAAATTGCGTTCCAATCAAAGCAACGGCGCCAAGAATGGCGTTTGGAACGGCCTCGCGCCACAACAGGCTCCAGCCTGGAGCGCCAACAGATCTGGCGGTGCGGATATACTCTTCGCGCATGGCTTCGGAAACATTTGCCGAAATCATACGAATAAGTTTTGGCGCCAGGAAAGACGCCAAGGAAATGCTCGGCAAAATCCACGCTTTCACCTGAGAATATCCCAGCGATGGAAACCACATGAGTTGAACGACGAAAACCTGTATCAAAAGAAGCGCAGTCACGAAACCCGGCAGCCCTTGCATGAAAAAAACAGCGCCCGCCATAACCCGCCTCCCCCAGGCGTCTGGTTTCATCCCCAACCACGCTCCGGCGGGTATCGAAATGGCCAGCGTCACCGCCATACCTAAGGCGGCAAGCAATAATGTCGCCGGCAACTGACTCAAAACATAAGAAAGAGCAGGCTGCCCTGTGGATAATGACTCCCCGAAATCAAGACGAAAAATATTTGAGATATATAATATATATTGCACGATCAGAGGGCGGTCGAACCCATATTGTTTTTTTATTTCTTCTATCAACTCCACACTGGCGTTCTCGCCGGCAAGTACGATGATCGGGTCTCCCGCCATACGCAAAGCAAAAAACATGAACGTCGTGATGCTGATCAGAAGAATAATCAGTTTGCCAAGAGACCGGACCGCTTTCACGCCCACGCGCCATCTCTGGTGTTGAGAAAGCTGATAAATTACATGAGAAGACTTCATTTTGTTTCTCTAAACCGAATTTTATGCAGCGGCGGAACGCGATCATGCAACGAAAAGCCGGATACTTCCTGAGACGAGACCCAAATATGCCCGTATTCCAGCAAGAACAGTTGCGGCGCCTCGTCATGAAACTGACTTTGCAAATCAAACAATATCTGTTCTCGTTTTAGCGGATCAAGTTCAGAGGCTGCATTGTTCAAATCAACCATCATAGAGTCTTTACAAAAAAAGGGCCTGGATTTTTTGCACGAATAGTATTCCATCGGGCGAATGGAATCATTGTAAGGCGTGGCGTTCCAGGCAAGTGAAAACGCCTCTGATCGCCATTTCCCCGTGACGTATTGCTGAATCCAATCAGAAAACACCGTGGAATGAATCGTCATGGCGACGCCGATAGCGGCGAGATCCTGCTGCACCTTTTGGTAAATTTCAACGTCATTGGCGTAAGTCCCGATTACAACCGTTGCCGACATTGAAAAACCATCCGGATAACCCGCCTCCCGTAACAGCGCGCGCGCTTTACCCGGGTCATATGGATAAGGAGACACAGCCTCATTATAACCAAAAACGCCGGGGGCGGCGCCCTGCCCCGCGGGCGGATGGGCCCCGTATGTAATAATCTCTGAAATTGTATTCTTATCGATAGCGTAATTCAGCGCCTGGCGAACGCGCTTGTCGCCAATTGGACTGTCGGAATGACCTTCCACGTCAAACGCAAGGCCAATGATCTGTTTTGTCGCATCGACGCGCACGTCAAATCCGCGCTTTTGAAATATTTCAATCTCCTCTGGACGCAACGATTGAGCGAGGTGAAGTTGTTTTGAGATCGCCGCTTGAAAACGGGCGGCATGATCATTCAGTGGGAAGATTTCCACATTTTGGATATATGGAGGCCGCCATGAATATGGATTGGCCACAAGTTTTGCAGCGCCGTTTTTATTTTGCCACGTATCTACAACATAGGAACCCGTGCCGACAGGCGCGCGGGCATATGCCTGAACGCCGTTGGCGAGCCAGACATCAGGCTCAACCATCATGACAATACTTAAGCGCTGAGGTAAAATAGGATCTGGACGGAGCGTATGAATAAGCAGATCGTAAGGCCCAGTCACGGAAACCTTGTCGATTCCCTTTATTTCGTTCCCCACAATCGTGATTCGCCCGGCGTCTGATTGCAACCAATGAAAAACAGCCTGCGCTTTGTAGGCGTCAAAAACTTTTCCATTAGAGTAGCGCGCATTCTCCCGCAATTTGAAACGCCATGTAAGCGGATCAAGCATTTCCCATTCCGTCGCCAGGGCGCCAACAATTTCCCCTTTCTCATTAAGTTTGGTCAGACCATCATAAATCTGCTGCCATGTGAGGGCGCCGGGCAGGCCAATGGCGCCGTACGGGTTGCCATAGGCGGGAGGCAAACTGGTAATGCCCATGCGCAAAGTCCGCATCTCCTTGCCCAGCGTCGCGCCGAACAGAGCGCTTGCAAGAAGCATGAGCCCCGCCACATAAAACCGAGGCGTCCGGCTTCTTGCGCCGCCCTGTTTCCAGAAAATAGGCGTTCTCGATGTTATGTCACAAAGCATTTTCACGGGCTTGTCAGTTAGGAAAATTATCTGGCTTAAAAGGGCTGCCATAAGCCCACAGCAGCAGCGGCGACAGTTAAAAACCAGAGACTAAGAATGACAGGCCGCGCAGCCGCAAGAGCGTTATTCATAATGAGACTGTTCTTTTCATTGTCTTCACCCTTAATGATACGCTTAAGAGCCGGACGGTAAGGCTTAAAGCTCATACGCAACGCCAATGAGAGGAGGATCGCCCCTGCATAGATCAGCATCTTCACTGAAAGAGACTTATTATCGGTGATTCCATTTCCAAAAAGAGACAGGGCGCCCGCCAAGGCGACGACGCCCAAAACAAGACAACGCCAGACCACATCAAACGTCAACATGGGTTTTATATATTCCGGGCGTTTGCGATTAAAATAGATGGCCAACGTCACCGCCACCCAAATCAGAGCCGTTACCCATATCGCCATCGCAACACTGCCGCTTAAATCAAAATCACCGGACAGGATTGCCATGCTGGCGCCCGTGACCCCGATCATGGGAACGCTTAATCGCGGAAAAAGATCCACAAACGCCATAATGTCAGCGATCACCAAACGCGTTTCGAGAGATAATTTGGGATCAGAGCTAAACCGCGCCGCATAGAAAACGCCAAGGTCCGCCCCGAGCCAATAGACGAAGAATAGTACATGCGCCAGGGCAAGTAGATCGTGAAGTCCGACATTCATGTGCTTTGGCGCTACCCCTTTTTAAGCGCTGAGAACGCAATTGCTCGAAAACATACTATAAAGGCCAGCACACATTAAACAAATTAATTATAACCCACTTACCATTAACATAATTGATCATAGAATAAGTTCGCTTTATACTGAACGCTTATGGAAAAAAGTGCAGGCGCGCTAACGCACTCAATAGCAACACCCCATGTTGAAATGAAACGCGTATATGGACCTCAGACAAATAAAACAGTTCATGGCTTTGGCCGAATCCAAGCATTTTTATAAGGCCGCCGCGGATATCGGCCTTACCCAATCCGCTCTGACACAGGCCATATCCAAGCTCGAAAGAGAACTTGACCTGCAATTATTCGTGCGCAGCAAAACCGGGTCAATTCTCACCGAACATGGGCAAAGACTCTACGACCACGCCAAAGTTATTATTGGGCAGTTCGAAGCCGCCGAAACGGAACTTAAAGTCCGCTCACATCAACTCAGCGCGGAAATCAGCATCGGCATTATCAAGAGCCTGTCCGACGACATTATATTGAGCGTTATCTCTCAGTTTAAAGAGCGATACCCGAACTATAATGTTAAAATAATCAAAGACTGGTCAGAAACGCTTTCTATTCTTTTGGCCGAAGGGGAAATTGATTTTGCCTTTCTCTCTGATCATTTTTTATCAACCAACATGCCGGAGTTGAAACTTGATTGCCTTTTCAAAGATGAAATTCAAGTTGTTGTTGGAGAACCACACGAACTCTTCTCGCACGACACAGTAGAGCTGAAAGATCTATCAGAATATCAATGGGTGGCCGTTTCCACCGCTCTCGACTGGCCTGAGTTTTTGGCTCGTATTTTCACGGCGGCCGATCTAAAGCCGCCGAATAATGTCATCAAGACTAATTCTCTCACCCTTGCAACGACTCTTTTGCAAGAAGGGCATGCCGTTGGCATCGCCTCGCCAAAACTTTTTCAGTCAGCAAATCACGGGTCCGGCGCTTTCAAATATTTTAGCGTTCCGGAATTATTTCAAGAAAGAAGCTTTAGCCTGTGCCACCGGGCGCGCATGGTCATTCGGCCATTCCACAAA
>JAJFIM010000070.1 GCA_021774995.1 Alphaproteobacteria bacterium
TGACGCCCCGGCGGGTCCAGTCCATCAATGTGGGCGTGAACGCTTTATTGATGTTCTCAAGCGCAGCCGCCAGTGGATCCACGGCCCGGTAAAGAGCCCAAAAAATTGTATAGGCGACCATGGAGCGCACAATATTGTCGGCCATGGTCTGATAGACGCCTTCAAGGCCCAGCGCATTGAGGGAAAAGAACAGGCCCAAAATGACGGGAATGAATGTCAACGGTTCCCGAATGGCGTCAAAAATATGGTCGTCAAAAACCGTTTCCGTGCGCTCCACTACCCGACTCAAATAACGGATTACCGTGTTGGCGAACAGACCGCGCAGGATCCAGAAGATGAGAAATATCCCCAGCGCCGTCAGAAGGTGCCCGACATTGATTCCAAAGGCCGTGGTCCGCCACACTTCGGCCACCAATTCCCAAAACGCACCCAATTCCGCCTCAATCAAATCCATCGTTCTCTAACCATTATTTTGCATCACGCACGCATAAGGCGCAGGTCGCCTTCGGCCCCGTGTTTTGCCTTAAGAATCGCGCAACATCAAGATGCGAACGCCCGCGCCGATCACAGGCGCGCCGGACTTCAACTCCGCTCCCTTTTCACGCTATACTGACCCAAGCTAAAGATAAGGGATCAGGAACCCATGAAACCCTTGACGATCGCCATCGCCCTTGGGCTCAGTGTCGGCGGGATTGCCTATTTGGAAAGCAAGCAGACGCCGGACCGGCCCACATCAGGCGAAATTGACCGCTATTTCACCTCCCCCCAAGCCTCTGTGGATGTCATCACGGATCTCCTTAAATCTGAGGATTGGCGGACATTGGCCAGCTATTACGATCTGAGCGGGACAGGCATTGACGATGAGAGCCTGTTGGACAGCGCGTTCTTTCTCAATGAGGCCCGCCCGGAGGCCGCCCATCCGGCGGGCTTTTGGCGTTACAAACAACCCTTTGCGCCGGGTTATACATATCTCTCATCTAAAATAGTGAATGAAGACCAGATCGAAGTCACGGTGATGATCGAGATCGATGAGGGCGGCGGCATGGTTCAGCGCGGGCTCGACGCCTTTCGCCTCACCGCCCATCCGGAAGGCTATCAACTCCTGCCAAAGGAGTGAGTCCAGAAAAAGAAACAGGCCTTGCTCTCATTCACGAAGAGCAAAGCCTGATTCCGTCTTATGATTTCCCGCCAAGACTTACGTCAGAGGGGAAATCTGAATTTCAACCCTTCTGTTTTGCTGCCGTCCCATTGCCGTTGAATTGTCGGCAATGGGGGCGTTTTCCCCATATCCATTGACAATCAAGCGCTGGGCCATGACCTGACGCGATTGCAGATATTGCGCAACGCTTGCCGCGCGTTGCTGTGACAGGGTCATATTATAGCTGTCCGATCCGGTGCTGTCGGTATGACCGTCAACATTGACGTATGTTTTCTCAAACTCATTGAGAACCAGAGAGACGTCGTCCAGAACCCTGTAGAAATTCGCGTTCACAGCGGCCGAATCCGTGGCGAAAGTGATGTTGCCCGGCATGTTGAGAATGATGCTGTCGCCGTTGCGGGTAACGCCAACGCCGGTTCCGGCGAGACGTTCACGCAGTTTCTTTTCCTGCTGGTCCATATAAAACCCGACAGAGCCCCCGGCCAGCGCGCCGATGCCCGCCCCGATCAGTGCGTTGCGCGCCGCCTGCTTGCCGCTGCTGGTATTGGTGAGCGCGCCGATGATGGCGCCGCCAAGCGCGCCAAGGGCCGCGCCTTTAGTGGCTTTGTTGGTTTTCTGTTCGCCTGTATAGGGATCGGTGGTCGTACACCCCGCCAGCATGAGGCTCGCGCCTAAAATCAGGCCTAGTACTTTTTTCATCATTTCCAAAGTGCTCCTTAAACTAAATTGCCGATTATCAAGTCAAACGTCCCGCTCAGCGAGGCTGGGTCAAATAGATTTTGTCGAATTCTCTGGCCCCTCCGCCTAACTCTTTATATCGTGAAGACAGGGCGGCATCAATGAAGCCCCCTTCCCATTAATAAAACGTTTACTGGAGATTTTGCCCCCATGTCCCTTTTCGATTTAACGGGCCGCGTCGCCCTCGTGACCGGCTCCAGCCGGGGAATTGGCCGGGCGATTGTCTGCCGGCTGGCCGAACACGGCGCTAAAGTAGTGGTTTCCAGCCGAAAAGGCGCCGCCTGCCAGGAGGTCGTTGATGAGATCAACGCCAGAAGGGGCGGCGATGAAGAGGCCGCCATCGCGGTCCCGTGCAACATCTCAGACAAGGACGCCTTGCAGGCGCTGGTTGACGCAACCCTGGAAAAATGGGGGCGAATCGACGCATTGGTCTGCAATGCCGCAACCAACCCCTATTTTGGCCCTTCCGCCGATATCCCCGATGATAGCTTCACGAAAATCATGTCCAACAACATCCAGAGCAATTTCTGGCTGTGTAATATGGTCCTGCCGCAAATGGCGGCGCGCAAAGACGGGACGATCACGATCATTTCCTCAATCGCCGGCCTGCAGGGCAGCTCCATGCTGGGCGCCTACGGCATTTCGAAAGCCGCCGACTTTCAGATCGCGCGCAATATTGCGGTTGAATATGGCCGCCATAACATTCGCGCCAATTGCATATCGCCGGGCCTGATCAAGACCGATTTCGCCCAGGCCCTGTGGGACAATGAGGACATTCTGAAGCAAACTTTGCGCAAAACGCCGCTGCACCGGATCGGCGACCCTGACGATATCGCCGGTACGGCGGTTTACCTGGCCAGTTCGGCGGGAAGCTTCATGACGGGTCAAAATATTGTGGTCGATGGCGGGGTCACTATCGCCGAAACGCTGGCCCCTTAGATGTCCAGCCATAGTTCCGCCCCATTACCCCCTCATCGTGGCGCATCCATGATTTATTCCCGCACACGCAATAGCCTTATAGCGACGCTCCTGGCGTTGGGCCTGCTCGGCGCAGGCGGCCAAAGCTTTGCCCAATCCAATTCGGGCATTAAGCGCGATCAACTGCTGCAGATCGCCGGGATTATGGGCGCGGTGCATTATCTTCACGGACAGTGCGACGGCAAAGGCACACAGATCTGGCGCGATAACATGAAACGCCTGATCGATCTTGAAAAACCGGCGCCCGAGGTTCGGCAGACCATGATCGAACGCTTCAACGCGCAATACGAAGTTCAGCGCCAGCGGTTTTCTAAATGCAACAAGAAACGCGCAAAAGAAGCCGCGCGCCTGGCGGGGGAAGGCGAGAGATTAACCGCGGAAATGGTCCGCCGTCTGAGTGATTAGCGTGTACCCCTTTACATCCCCGGAATTACCGCCTCGATGAGGTGAGGGCCTTTTTCCTTCATGCAGGCGGCGAAGATTTTAGCAAATTCCTCCGCCGTGCTTGCCTTGAAAGCTTCAACGCCCATGCCCGACGCCAGCTTGACCCAATCAAGGTCCGGCGCGCCGATCTCGGTCATGCTCAAAGCGCGCGGGCCCGGCGCGCCGACGCCGACGCGGTCGAATTCTATTTTCAGCACATCATAAGTTCGGTTGGCGAGAATGACGGTCGTGACGTCCAACGCTTCGCGCGCCTGGGTCCACAAGGCTTGCAGCGTGTACATGGCGCTGCCGTCGCCCTGAAGACACACCACTTTGCGATCTGGACACGCCACCGCCGCGCCGACGCCCATGGGCAGGCCATCGCCAATCGCCCCGCCCGTGAGTTGCAACCAGTCATGAGGCCGGGTGAAGGCGCAATAGATCGCCGCCGCCATGCCCGCCGTGATGCCTTCATCTGAAACAATCGCGCCTTCAGGCAGGTGATGCGCAAAGATGCGCCCCAGACTATCGGCGTTGAGATCGCCGCCCGGTATATCGGGCAGCGCCAGTTCTTGTGTTTCGGCCCTTACGCCCGGCGCCAGATCATTGGCCAGCGCCTCCAATGCGCCGAGCGCGTCTTCGCCGGGCGTGGCTAAAGTCACGATCTCGCAACCCGGCGGCGCAAATGTGCTCGGTTTATTGGGATAGGCAAAAAAAGCGACGGGCGCTTTCGTCTCTACAAGAATTAGTTTGTCAACCTTGCTGAGTTCCTCCAGCGCCATTTCGCCAAAATAGGGCAATCCATGCACCAGGACGCGCCCCGCGCCGCGCTCGATGCGCGTGTTGAACGTGTCGCAATAAAGCTTGGCGTTAAAAACTTGAGCC
>JAJFIM010000008.1 GCA_021774995.1 Alphaproteobacteria bacterium
TACATCGTCATCGGCTTTTGCAAGTAGATGTCCTTGCCAGCTTCGACGGCATGGATGGCCATCAAGGCATGCCAGTGTGGAGGCGTGGCTATAATCACGGCATCGACGTCGTCTGCGTCAAGAAGCTCTTGATAATCGAGATAGCCTCGAGCAGTTGGGTGCTCGGCGAGTGCTTCATCGCGGCGTTTCTTCCAGACATCGCAAATAGCGGTTACCACGACGTCGGCGTACTTGGCGCAGTTTTTTAAGTTCTGGCGACCCATGCCATTGACACCGATAATGCCAAGACGTATTCGCTCGCTGGGCGCTACGGCACCATCGCGCCCCAGCGCCGAGGCGGGTACGATAGTCGGCGCAGAGATGGCCGCGCCGATACCGCCTAAAACTTTCATGGCACGTCGACGCGTAACTCGATCTTGTTCGTCGGTGGTCATGGTCTTATCTCCATTTTCTGTAGATTGACTGAAGGTGGTTACTTTGCGCTGACAGCCTGTTTGCCCTCGCTGGGGCCATTGTATGCTTCCCACTCGGCGACATACTGCTCGGTCGTCGCTTGACCGCCGGGGCGAATCCAAAGGCGATATTCCAGTATCAAAGGCTCACTGCTGCTGAGAGCGAACCGGGTATTCTTGGCCGGAAAGGTTGGCTGAAACCAGGGCAGTTCCTCAAACATGATCCAGTCGCCGGGATAGTGGGGATTGCTGGATTTCTCAAGCACTGCGAACCCGACAAGCTCGTTGCCGCCAGCGCGAATGCCTAGCGAATCTGACCAAGCACGACGCGGCTGGCTGTCGGCAGGATCGGCGTGATGCAGCAATTGAAGATCCTGGACCGGTGACAAGCGAGTATTGAGGCCGCCGTAGACATCCGTGCGTCGTCTCGCGATCGTCACGTCATCGACCAAGGCAGTAAATTCGAGTTTCAGATCGACGTACCAACCTCGCTCACCGGCGCGGCTGGCGCGAATGTTTGTCTGTTCGCGGACGATCGGAGTCTTGTCCTCCCACATCCAAAGATTCTCCGCCTTGATTTCTGCAACCTCGGTGCCGCTATGGAGCGTAATGTTGCCGGTGGGTCGTGCATAAACGCGTTGCAAGGCGTGGAGGTCGCCACGTTGGTCACCGTAATCAACTTCCGGCCAGGCCCAGTAGATACCACGGTGATGTGGATGATCCGGCGAAAAGTCTGTGGTCAAAATCTCGCCATCAGGTCCATGCAACGGGTGGATGTAGTTGCTGCGAGCAAGGGCATACTTGCGGTTTTCAGGGAGTACCTTAAGTAAGAATTCCTCGTCGGGTTCGACCGTTCGGTAGTTGTAGCGCAATACGGTTCGATCGGCAGCGGTGATAACGACCTGTCCGCTCGCGGGATCTTCAAACGCTCTCATCACAGGTATCGACGCAGGATCGGCGTCGCGATCGTCCGCACGCGTCGTAGCTTTGCCTAGGGTTAGGATTGCGACTAGGGCAATCGTTACACTGGGTAAACGAATGTGTAACAGGTTACTCAGATAGGTATTTTTGAACGACCTTCTATTTTTCATGCTAAAAACCATCTCTCGAGATGTTCATTTTTTTGACGACATTAGTAGACCATCTGCAATAAGTAGGCATTGTAACGCAGCCTATCACGTGTCACACCTAAGCCTGATTCATTTCGCGGAAAACTTTGTCCTCGGAGCGCGAAGACCGAACACTTTTCGCAGGAAGTCAAGCTCCGTCGCACCGGGATGAGGGCAGTCGGGGCAGACGAGTTCGACCTTTTGTTGCGTGCCTACTTCTTGGTACTTGCGGAGTACTAGGTCCCCGAATCCCGCGTGGTGAATGCTGATGTCAAAGCTCGTGTCAGCCGGAAGTGGTGTGTCCGACAAGGATGTTCCATTGTAGCGGAGATGTAACGGCGGGTCGTCAACGCTGACGTGGCTGAGGGGACTGAACTCGGCCACCTTCTTTCGCAGGGCGGGCGAGTCGAGTTCTTCAATCTTCTTGATGTTGAACATCGGAAAAATCGAAGGATGAATATCCGGGTTTCCGCCCACATGTTTAGTGATCACATGTGGATCGATGGTGGTTGGCCCCCAATAGGAAACCACGCCAAGCACTCGAGATGACTGCCGCGCCAGCGGGTCGTCACTTTTCGGTAGGGCTAAGTCATCGTGCAAAGCGATCCAGAGCGACATCAAGCCACCAGCGGAGCCGCCGCTGAGTACGATGCGATTTGGGTCTAGGTTCCACGATTTCGCTTTTGACCGGACAAACTGAACAACCCGTACGCCGTCCAGGAGCGAGCCAGGAAAGGGTTCGCTGTCAGGCCCTGTTACAAAGCGATAGTTGGCGCTGACGACGGAAATTCCGTTGGCCAAACAGTCTCTTGCAATCGGCCGCTGGAGATCAGCTTCTTTGTCGCCAGCTACGAAGCCGCCGCCATGGAAATAGATCAGCACCGGCGTCGGCGAGTCGGACTCTGCCGAGAAAAAATCGAGCAGATTACGGGGATGACTGCCGTAACGAACATCTTGGGAAGCCGGGGTGATTTTGAGAGGCTGGTCAACGACTTCAGGTGTCGTCTGTCCCATCAAAATCCCGGGAGCGAAAGTAACCAACCATACGGTCGCGAGCAAAAGTATCATCTTGTTGAAGGTGGCCAAGTTAGTTGTCTCCGATAAATGCAACACGGGGGCGGGCCATCGTTTATTGGTGTTTGCTAGGCGGGAATCAGGCGAGCGTCGTCGGGTTTGAACGTCTCGGGGGCCAAGTTTGATGTCCGCAAACGTCTCCAACCGTTCGGCAGGGCTTAAAAACGATCCAACGCAGCAGATTCCGCAGATGGGACCTGCAACAGCTAACAACGTGTTGATTTGATCGCCCGTTTTGCAAGCCAGATGATTGCGACTGATCCAGCTGTCGCTCTCTCAAGGAGACCACTTTCCCGTCTCGGTTTGCAACACAACTCCCGTTTGCGCCTGAATTTTTCGGTGTCACTGCTTCTTGCACGTTAGGCGAGTGGCAGATAGGTTTTTACCCGTAGGATAGGCTTGCAGCCTGTCGGTCAAAGCACCACGGACAGGCTGGAAGCCTATCCTACGGTAAATTCTCATTTGCCGTTCGCCTTACGGTATGATTGCAACTTTATCAGTCACTCTCACAAAAGGAAAAAGAGGAGAAAACACCTGCCTTCTGGAATAACTACTGTATGTTTATAAAGTTTTGACGAACAGTGAAATCACAGTGTAATCGATTATCCTAAGATGTCCAGCACATTTTCGACAACGTGCGGTACGCTTCGACTACTGCTCTGCGGATTGCTGCGGCAATTTGAACGCGTTATTGTTTTGAGAGGTCATTCCTAGCTCTGAGAATCGGGTCTAGCTCTGAGAATTGGGATTCGCAGCATTCCAGAGTTTCTGCATGACGGCGAATGATAACGCCGTACTCCAGCCGAAGACGAGCAACCCAGCCATGGCTTGAATTCCGCTTAGCAGTCGCCACGAGGTTCCAATGACGATGTCTCCGAATCCAAGACTTGTGAAGGTGACGATCGAGAAATAGGTGGCGGCTTCAAGCGTATTCAACTGGTCACCCGGTAGCGACAAGTACGCGAAAGACCAAACGACAACCTCGACAATATGTAACAGGAGGAGAATAATCGCTGTAGTGGATAACACCTTTAACATCGAAAAGCTATCCGTCTGAACTGAATCTGAGCCGTAGGTTCGCATCAATCGCCGAATCCACCATGTTGTACCTGTAGCATGTATCCCTACTGTCAAGAGGGCTAGAGGTAGTCCGACAAGAATGGACGGGAGCATGATCTCACCTTTACGCGAGTTTTCTCAACTCGGTGGCCGCAATTTGAAAAAAGTAGCATAAAGCACAGGCAACAAGATCATCGTGAGTACGGTGCCGAAAGCAAGCCCAAACATAATGGTTACGGCCATCGCGACCCAGAAGACGTCTTGCAGCAAGGGGATTACGCCCAGAACCGTTGTTGCCGCCGCGAGGACAACTGGGCGGAGACGCGAGACCGCCGAGTCAATGACGGCTTGGTAGGGCGTCTTGCCCTCTGCAAGCTCGATATCGATCTGGTCCAACAGGACGATCGCATTCTTGATCATCATACCGGCTAGGCTCATTGCTCCGAGCAAAGCCAGGAACCCGAACGAATGCCCCGTCACCAGCAGCCCTACGGTAATGCCAATCGCAGCGAAGGGAATAACGCACAGGATGATCAGAGGTGGTCGGAATGCGTTGAACAGCCCCACTATGATCAGTGCTACGATGACCGCCGCCGGTACCATGCCGGGGATTAATGACTGTTGGGAATCGCGGGAGCTTTCGAACTCACCACCCCACTCCAGTTTGTAGCCCGGTGGCAATTCGCTTTCGAGTTTTTCAAACTCTGTCAACACACTGGCGCGCAACCGCGAAGCCGACACACCGTCGGGCGGATTGGCCTGGACCGTGATTGTCCGACGGCGGTTGTAACGCCAGATAATCGGGTCTTCCCACTCTACGTTGATATCGCTGGTCACCTGGCGGAGCGGAACTGCGTCAGTAGATCCAGTCGGTAGCACCTGGAGCCCGCCAATCTGATTGGCGAGCTGCCGCCGTTCGCTGTCAGTGTGTCGTAATAGAATTGGATACAGTTTGTCGGCTTCGCGGTATTGACCGACCGGCAGTCCGTCGTAGGCACGGCGAGTAGCATCGGCGATGTTGGCTCGCGTCACCCGTGACCACCGCGCCCGGTCCTGGTTATAGTCGGCGACCAATTTCTTTACCTTTTGCCGCCAGTTCGATTGCGTAATCATCGTGTAAGGGCTGCTGCGAAATATACCCATAGCTTGTTCAGCTACCGCGCGCAATTGCACAGGATCAGCAACGGCGGGACCGCTGATGCGGGCTTCCACTTTCCACGTTTCGCTGGGGCCGAGGCCATAGCGGCGCACAATCGTCACCGCCTGCGGAACGTTCGCCTCCATCCAACTCGTGATTTCGGGGATCAGCTCGTTGAGTGCCTTGATGTCTTTGACATTGACAATTAACTGTCCGTAAGAGGAGTACGGCATTTCCGGTTCGACAGGCAAGTAAAACCGAGGTGGTCCCTGCCCCACGAAGGTGCTGACACTATCGACCCTTGCTTGGTCGGCGAGCAAGTGCTCTTCGATTGCCCGGGTGTCGCGCGACGTGGCCTGAATCTTCGTACCTTCCGGAGCCCAGTAGTCGATCATCACTTGCAAGCGTGCCGAGTCAGGAAAAAACGTCCGATCAACGAACTGAAACCCATACGCCGAAACACCCAGCAAAGCCAGCAGGACGATAATCACTGCGAATCGAAAACGGATGGCCTGTTCCAGGACCGCTCGAAAGAACCCGTAGAACCGTCCGCCGTATTCATCGTCGCTACGCGCGGAGGGATCGGCTTTCGGCAACAGCCACATGCACATCAGCGGTGTGACCGTGACCGCAAGTACCCAGCTAATCAACAGCGAAATCGCGATTACCTGAAACAACGACTGGCAGTATTCACCAGCACTTTCTTCAGACGCATAAATTGGATAGAACGCAATGACGGCGATCACGGTCGCGCCCAAAAGTGGCATCGAAGGCAACTCGGCAGCTTCGATGGCGGCCTGCTTCCGATCCATGCCGCGCCGAATACGTACCAGGATTCCGTCGGCCACCACGATGGCATTGTCGACCATCATTCCCATCGCGACGATCAACGCACCCAGTGACATGCGCTGCAGGTCAATTCCCCAGACCGACATCGCCAGCAGCGAAATGATAATCACAAAAACGAGTCCGCCGAAGCTCACAATCGCGGCGACGCGAAAGCCCATCGCCAGCCACAGAACCACCACGACAATCGCTACAGCCTCGAGCAAGCTAACAACAAAGTCTCTGATAGAGGTTGAAACAGCGTCAGACTGCCAAGAGATGCGATGCGTTTCGATTCCAATGGGCAGCGTGGCGGTGATCTCCGCCAGCCGTTTGTCGATCGCGTGGCCCAGATCAACAATGTTGGCGCCCGAGACGTTTGAGATCGACATGCCGATCGCTGTCTGGCCATTGTATCGCATCTCCCACTGCGGCGGCTCGACATAGCCGCGACGCACCGATGCGATGTCCCGAATTCGCAGCAACTCTTCCGTGTCATCGGTGCTGCCCGATTTGGCAGTGTCCGATCCAAACATCTGAGAAGCGCCGGCCCCACGAATGACCAGTTCTTCAATGTCCTCTGGCGAATCGAACGCACCGGTCTGTTCAATCCGGAGACGATCGGTGGGAAGGTCAATCCCGCCTGAATTCACAACCGTGTTTTGGCCCATCAGGGTGTTTTGCAGTGACTCCATTGAGATGCCAAGCAGAGTGAGCTGCGTTTCCTGGGCGTCAATGTAGATGCAGCGGGTTTGCGTGCCCCACGTTTCCACACGTGCGACACCTTCGACCAAGCTCAATTCTTTTTTTAGTGCGTCTGCGTAGTCCTCAAGTTCGTCGTAGCTAAATCCATCTCCAGTTAACGCGAACAAAAACCCATACACGTCGCCGAAATCATCACCCACAACGGGGCTGCCCGCTCCTGGAGGTAAGCTCGTGCCTAGGTCACGTACTTTTTTGCGCACCTCGTCCCAGATTTGCGGCAGCCTGTCCGAACTTATGTTTGGTCGAATCTCTAGCTTGACGAGAGAGAGGCCAGGGCGCGAGATCGACTCGACAAAATCGACATGCGGCAGTTCTTGCAGAGCGATTTCGATACGATCCGTGACTTCCAGCTCGACCTCTGTGGCCGTTGCGCCGGGATAGCTCGTGATGATTGACGCTGATTTGACTGTGAATTCAGGATCTTCGAGCTGGCCCAGCTGAAAAAAGGACAACAGCCCGGCGAGCAGCAGCACCGCTGTTGTAAAACCGGTGAC
The DNA here is from genome assembly GCA_021774995.1 of Alphaproteobacteria bacterium. Classification (GTDB taxonomy): domain Bacteria; phylum Pseudomonadota; class Alphaproteobacteria; order SMXP01; family SMXP01; genus JAJFIM01. Next base: position 6,917 of record JAJFIM010000008.1, read on the forward strand.
AACGGTCTTCTCGACCGCGAACTTAGGGAGGCTCACTCGGATGCCTCCGTCGCGGTTGCGCCAAGGATGCGGACCTCTTGGCCCTCGGACAGATAGTGCACACCTGCGGTGGCAATCCATTGTCCAGGTTCAAGGCCCGGTACTTTCACGCCATAAGGCGTTAACTCGCCCGGATGGACCTGTTTCCGGCGGACCTTTTTCGACGATTCATCAATAACCCAAACGTGTTTCGTGTCGCCATCCGCGAAAATTGCCGTTTCGGGAATCTCAAAACCCTTTTCAAGACCGCCTTCTGGCAGTTCCACACGACCGGTCGCACGGCCTGCCATGCCAGGTAGGATCTTGATACCTTCCTCCTCATATTGTTGCTCAATTCTCAAGGTCAAAGGGTAAGTCCTCGTCGTGCGCGAAGCCTCGGTACCGACTTCTACAATTTCCGCCGAAAAGGATTTGTCAGGAAAGGCGTCGAACGTGCAAGTGACGTCTTTGACGTGAGGCGCAAGCGAAATACCGCTCTCCGGAATGTAAATCGTCATCTCGATTGCCGACGGGTCCACCAAACGCAGAATCAATTGGTTCGGCCGTACCGTTTGGAAATTTTCCACGAAGGTGGTGGCAATGGTTCCGTCAAAGGGTGCGGTGAGAGACGTGTATTTGAGCTGGTTTTCCGCATTCTCAACGGACGCTCTGAGCGAACGAATCTCGGCTTCCTTAGCCGCAACGACTTCCGCACGCTCCCCTCGCTTAGCTTTTGCCAGGTTTTCCTTCGATGATTTCACGCGTGAAACGGCGATTCGGTAAGTGGACTGGCCCTGATCAAACTCGGATTTGGAGATGGCCCGGGTCTTGATCAATTCAATGTTCCGCGCATGTTCCGCTTTCGAATTGACCAGTTCCGCCTCGGCGGCATACAGTTGTTCTTGGGCCATGCGAATGTCCTCTGGCCGAGCGATTCGCAGCGATTCCAGGTCTTGCTTTGCTCGATCCAACTTCGCCTGAGCGTCGTCCAGCGAGACACGAAAATCCGTGGCGTCGATTTGCGCCAGCAGGGCTCCTTTTTTAACTTCGTCTCCAATGTCGGCTGGCATTTGGACGAGTGGTCCGGAAACGCGAAATGAGAGGTTGACTTCATTCACTGCCGACGCGCGCCCAGGCAACGATTTTCCGGCGACCGCGCTTTCGTCACCAACTTTCATTGCGCGAATAGGTCGGATAGCAGCGGTAGTAGGCGGCGGACTATCACACCCAGGAAAAGTGAATAGGCAACTGAGTGCAACAAAACACAACAGTAAACGAATCATTGTTTCTCTCCGAATTAGCTCGGCATTTTCCAGAGTCGACAACCTCAAGATTATGAGGCCTACTTCACAACCAGCAAAAGTACTCAAAAAGCACGGTGTTTTCGTGCACTTTAACATGGAATTGTGCGATTGCAAACCGTCGCCGTTGATTGAGAAAGGCGTCGTTTTATTGCGGTGCGTATTATCATGCGATTGCCCACGATAGAGAACCAGTATTACTTGCGACGCCGGTGTCCGTTGCCAATATGACATCGAAAGTGGCCAGAAGTCGGCGATCTTCCAGTGATTCAAAACGCAGCTTCTTGAGATTTGATGAATGTTTGGACATAAGTAATCCTTTGGCTGTCAGGTGGTCTGCACGCGTGGGTATTGAGACCTCATCCTACCCCTCTTGTGGTACGCGTCAATATGGCAGTAAGTAGAAAAAGCAGGGGTGATTACCCCTGCTGCCATGGTAGCACGTGCTGAAATCTGGCTGCCGAATCGGGCCACGGCACGGTAAACTCCCTACTTATGTTATAATGATTGTCCAAAAGAAAAACTACGAAAGTGAGTTTTGTGATGAAACGGTGTCATTATTTGCAGAACACATTCAGGCTGTTTCTTGCTGCCAGCGTAATCGTCGTTTCTACGGCTGATGCGAGCGAGTTTGTTCCATTCGGCGATTTTCCCGATCCAGACGGCAATCCACCTCCGAACAATGTTGTCAGGTATGACGTATTAGTCTCCCAAAACTCTTTGTTTGGGAAAAATCGGCAATTTGAGATGCTATTGGGGAAGAACTTTCTATCTTTCCCCTATCAGGAGAACTCCGATGCTTCATTCCACGCGAACGAGTCGCCGTAGCAATCGAAAATCCAAGTCGAAGCCTGGCCGGTACAAGTCTTTGCAAAAACCCAATGGTGTCATCAGCCCGCGGGTCCAGCAGGTGGGAGGAGAACATTTCGCCATCGTCTGCGTCGATCCAGCCAAGCACCGCTCTGAGTGGATGATGGCCGATTACTTTGGAAATATCCTCATCCCGCCGCAGACGCTGGAGCATCAGGGACCCTTCTTCAAAGCGGCGATGGAACTGGTTCGCCAAACGCAACTGCAACACCACATCGAAGACACCATCATTGTCGTAGAGCGCACAGGAAACTACTATCTGCCTCCCAAGCGGGCCTTTGCTAACGCGGGATTCGAAACGCGCGTGGTCCACCCGTTTGCCACCAAGCAATATCGCATGCCAGCCGATCCGGGCAACAAGACCGATGAAACCGACTTGCACGCTCAACACCGAGCCGCCGTAGCCGGCTTTGGATTGTGCGAATTTGATTTGGAATCCCCTTATCGAGAGCTACAACTTCGCGCGCGGCATCGCCGCAAGCTCGTCGAGAAGGCAGCGGCTCTCGCTTGTCAGATTCGCGAGCACTTGCATCTGTCCATGCCTGGTTTCGCCGGTCTGTTCGATCACTTGTTACTCCACAAGTCGGCATTGGCGCTGGCGCGCCGTTGTGAGTCACCAGCCAAAGTGATCGAGTTAGGGCGTACCCGTCTGAGTCGTCATCTGCGTGACAACAACGTTCGCCATCAGATGCGCACGATTGACAAAGTGCTAACGTGGGCGGGACAGGCGGCAAATGACCCGATCCAAGACGGACCCCTGCACCATGCGATTTGGACCGAGCTAGAGGAACTTTATGAGCATTTTCACCGGCGAATTGCGACTTTAGAGCAAGAACTAGCCAGCTACATCGTGAAGACACCGTACGTCCGCTTACTGGCAATCTCCGGCATCAACGTAGTGTCGGCAGCGGAGCTGGCCGGAGAGATGGGACCGACGAAGCACTATGCCAACGCCAATGCGATCACCGGTCGAGCCGGGCTCTATCCTTCGCGTCATCAAAGTGATCAGACCGACAATAGTGGTCCAATCATCCGTCAAGCGAATCGTCGGTTACGGTGCGCGCTGATGCGAATTGCTGACAACCTGGCCTGTCATTGTCATTACTACCGCGCGCAGGCCGACATAGATCTAGGGCGTGGCGTGGACAAACGCGCCAGCCGTGTGAAGATCGCTAAACGGTTTAGCCGTCTGGCGCTGGCCTGTGTCGCGGGAGATCAGCCGATGAAACACCCCTGTTTCCAGCAGCCCGATTCGATTCTAGAGAAGTTGCGGAAGTTTCACCACACCATCAAACGTCCCTAGACCGAGTCTTAGCCAACCTTGAGACAACGGTGGAGCAGTTGCCCTATAATACATGTGGACGCGAAGCGGAAGTCGTCGCCAAGGTCCTTGAAGAACATACGCCTCGTCGACGTGGCAGTGTTGCCATTGGTGAGTTGCTGCCGGCAGTATTGGCGCGTTTAAATATCAGAACTACAGCAGAAGAAAATGGGGATCGGTCCTGAACTAGCGTGAGGATCCACACCGCCTGGTTTCACGATGGCATTCCTGCCTTCTCGGTGTATGGCGCTCTGACGGATCACCACCGCCTGATAAGGCAGTTTGGGGCCGACCCTCTTATGCATTACCTGTTTGGCGAAACGTGATCAGAACACGACAGAGAGGATCCTCACGGGACCGGTTGATGAATCGATTCCTCAGACGCTGCTCAAGAAAAACCACCCAGGCGTGGGACGTAAAACGTACGCAATCACAAATATTTTTACTGAGGACTTGAAATCCCCATGGCAGTCACCG
>JAJFIM010000071.1 GCA_021774995.1 Alphaproteobacteria bacterium
GGCGCCAAGCGACAACAAAAGCGTGACCGCTATGGCGATCCCGAGCGTGAGCGCGCCGTTTAATGGTCGGGGATCGGCGCCCGAGAGAATGGTGCGCACGGCCAGGGCGTGGAGTAAAACGCCAGGCGCGCTTTGCCGGTCAATGCTGGCGGACGTGAATGGCGCGCCGGAACCTGCGCAAAGGTCGGGGGCGATCTCAAGACCTTTATCGGAGACAAACCGATTGGCGGCCATATGTCGGTCTTCAACATCTAATGCCGTACCGAAAATAACGATGCGGCCCTCAAAGACTGATTTTAAGGCGGCGCTGTCGGTGCAGGTCAAAAGATCCGTCAATCGGTAGGCCGGTACGCCGCGCGGCGCCGCAAAATCGATCATGAAAGGATCCGCGCGGGGCTTAAATCCGGTGCGCGCCACTAAGGCGTTGGCGAAAGACTCTATTTTTTCGCCATTTTCCAGCGTGAACGACGCCGGGTAGCGCCGCACCACCCCGTCCATATCCGGCGTCAGGTGAACGGGGACGACATTGCGCCGCCCGCCAATGGCCTGGATCTGGCCTTCATAGGGTTCAATGGGCGCATCGGAAAGGCGCACCTCGCCCAGGATAAGACGGTTCGACCGTCCGATCGCGTAGAGAGATTGAAGGAAAGGCCGGTCAAATCCGGGCAGGAGATCCGGGCCCGACAGGGTTTTGGGAAAAATAATATCAAAGCCGATCACGGATGCGCCGGCGTCGCTGACCTTGTTCAATGCCTGCGCCAGATAAGGCGTCCAGGCAACCTGCGGCGTCTCGCTAAAAGGCGGCGCGTTATGTGTGACCTCATCGATCACGACCAGAACCACTGGACTTTCTATGCGCCCTTGGCCTTCGGGCGCCGCCGCGAAGGGCAGGAGAAAATCAAGACCCACGGCATTCAGGAAACCGGCGCCGGGTAAGAACTGGAAGAGGGCCGCTCCTGCGACCAGTAGGCTGATGAGAAGGGCGCGCAGACGCCCCGTGGTCTGCCAGGGTTTATTCAAGCGGCACCAGTCGGTTGAGCGGACCTGAAGGCAGCTCCAGCGCCGGGTCAATAGAGAAAATGGCCTCCGCCGATTTGCCTTTGGCGTAATCCGCGACAACGCGGTAGGGCATGCCAATGGTAAGCGCCGGGGCATCTTCGGGGTAAATCAAATAAGCGCCGGTCGCGCTGGCTTGCCAGATAAGTTGCATTGGCCGGGCGTCGGCGTAATACACGGTCACCTCCACCGGCCCTTTCCTTTTTTTGTCATTGGGCCATTTGAAAAGGGGCTGATATGTGTTCAACGCCCATTCCCGCCAGTCTTCCGCGCGGAAGGGGGAGACGCGTTTGACGGACGCGCCGGCTTCTTTTGCGGCCTTCGACAGGGCGACTTTTTCGGTGCGGCAGGGGCGGGACTGTTTGGCGGACGTCCCGCCTTTGCTGGGTTTGGCGCCGTCTTTTTTGACTTTCACCACGCCGCCCGTGAAGGTTTCCACTTCGCACGTGTCAAAATACGCCAAGACGACCTGGCCCCCGGGGCGCAGATCGATTTGGGTTTTGTTGTACACGTAATCGAAATTTCGCAATTCTGAATCCGGCGCGTTTTCAATTTGTTCAATCAAGGCGACGGGTCGGGTGTCTTTTGCAAGGAGGGGGCCGCCGGCGCCCGATACTATCAATACTGATGTGAATGCGGCGGCTAAAATTCTGTACACAGATTTCATCGCGCTTCCCCTGAATTGAGCCGTTAAATCGAAATAGCGCCCACTTCCCTCTTGCCGGGCAGTTTACCCTGTTCCAAGATGAGGGCACAAGGGGCAGTTGAAAATGGCTGTTGTGGGAATTGGATAAAGGAACGTTTGGACGTGGCGAAACAGGCGAAGAGGCGGCTTGACGCAATTCAACTCTTTTCAGGTATTGCGGAAAAGGGTCTGGCGCATCTGGAGCAAGTCTGCGTCTGGCGTGATTTCGCCAAAGGCGCAGAAATACTCATCCGAAAAAGCGCCAGCCGGGAAGTGTTTTTCGTGGTGGAGGGGGCCGTCAGCATCGTCAACTATTCGAGCAACGGGCGCGAGATTGCTTATACGATCCTGGAGGGAGGAGATTATTTTGGCGAATTGGCGGCCATCGACAAAAAACCGCGCTCCGCTCATGTCGTTGCGGTCAAGCCTTGTCTTCTCGCCTCATTAAAGCCTGATGCTTTTGAAGAAGTGTTGCGCACCTACCCGGATATTGCTTGGCGCGTGCTTCATAAATTAGCCGCCATAATCCGCACCAATGATGAGCGGATTATGGATCTCAGCACGCTTGGCGCGCATCAGCGCATCTATATGGAACTGTTGCGCCTGGCCGCGCCCGATCCGGTGAGCCAAGGTCGGTGGATGATCTATCCCTTGCCGACGCAAAGCGATATGGCCGCCAAGGTCAGCACGTCGCGCGAGACCGTCGCCCGCGTGATCAGCCAATTGGCTGGTGATGGAATTGTCCAGAAAAAAGGACGAGCCCTTTACATTGAAAACAAAGAAGCGCTTGGCGCGCTTTCCGGCCGGTCTTCGAAAGAGGATTAAGCGTTTCCCAAAAGAAAGGACGCCCTTGGGGGAAGAGCGCCCTTTCCTGCGCCGCTTTGCGGCGGCTCGGGGGGTAACTTTAAGGAGTGTTTTTAAAACAAGAAATAGAGTGAAAAAGAACCAGTCATGATGCCGATGGAAAGAATGAGTGAAAAAATATGTCCCAACATGTGCCGTCCCCTTGGTGTGTGCGTTTCGTTAAAGACACATTAGGACGGGGCGCTTTTGCGCGATGTGACGGTCATCACACTTTTTGATGTTTGGGGAAAAAAGCGATAAAAATTTTAAAAAATCAATTAGAACAATGGTTTATTATAGGCGTTCGGCGTCGAGAAGGCGCGCTTTTTCGGCTGCGCAGAGTTCCATGAGAAAATTGGAAAAAGACTGCACGCGCGCGACATTTTTGAGGTCTTCGGGCGTGATCAACCAGAATGTGCGCGTTACCAGAACCGCGTCTTCCAGCAGCGGCACCAGGGCCGGATCTCCATGGGCCATGAATTTGGGCAAAATGCAAAGCCCCGCGCCATTTCTCACCGCATGATACTGCGCCACGGTGCTGGACAGCCGCACGCGCGAGGGCTCGTTCAGGATCGTGTCCTCCATATAGCGCAATTCTGAGGCGTAGATGAAATCATCGATATAGCCCACAAAAGTGTGGCCGCTCAGATCTGCCGGCGTGGCGATCATGTCAGACCGAGCGAGATAATCTTTCGAGGCATAGAGTTTCAGGTGATAATCGGTGAGCTTATGAACAATCAGATTATCCGCCGTGGGCTGAGCCAGATGCACGGCGATGTCGGTTTCTCTTTGCGAGACATTGAGGAAATTGAGGTTGGACACCAATTCCACCTCGATGGCGGGGTGACGGGACGTAAAACCGGCCAGGCGCGGGGCGATAAAATGGGCGCCGAACCCGTCGGCCACATTGACCCTGATCATGCCCGATAAGGCCTGATCGGTTCCGGTCAAAGCTTCCTGCGCCGAGAGGGCCGCCGATTCCACTTGTTCGGCGAAGGGCTGCAGCGCGCAACCGGCTTGCGTCAGTTTGTGACCGCGCCGCGAGCGTTCAAAAAGGTGCACCGATAATTTATCTTCAAGCCGTTGCAAGCGCCGGCTGACTGTCGTTTGATCAAGCTTGAGACGGCGCGCGGCTTTCGACAATAATTGAGTGCGGCTAACTTCCAGAAAAACCCGCAAATCGTCCCAATTGAGATTTTGAACTTGCATGAGCGCGCCTTTAAAAGAAAGTTACCTGCAAAAAAGCAATATAATATTGGAATAAATGTGAGTTACAATGGCGTATTTGCAGGGTAAAATTCAAGGCTAAAGACAGCGCGTTTATTGGGCCTTCGCTCAAAATGTGGGAAAGGAAACCATGACTAAAGAATTGGCGCATTTTATAAATGGGGAACGGGTGGCCGGGAAAAGCGGGCGCTTTGGCGATGTCTACAACCCCAATACGGGAGAAATCCAAGCCAAGGTCCCTTTGGGGGGCGCGCAAGAAATGCGCAGGGCTGTCGAGGCGGCCTCCAGCGCGTTTGCAGGCTGGTCCGCCATAAATCCCCAGCGCCGCGCCCGCGTGATGTTCAAATTCAAGGATCTGCTGGAGCAGAATATAGACGCATTGGCTGAGATGTTGTCCGCCGAGCACGGCAAGGTCCTGGCCGATTCCAAAGGTGATGTACAGCGCGGCCTGGAGGTCATCGAATTTGCCTGCGGGATTCCCCACCTTCTCAAAGGCGAATACACGCAAGGCGCCGGGCCGGGCATTGATATTTATTCCATGCGTCAGCCTTTGGGGGTGGTTGCGGGGATCACGCCATTTAATTTTCCAGCCATGATTCCGATGTGGATGTTCGGCGTGGCCATTGCCTGCGGCAACACGTTTATCTGCAAACCATCGGAAAAAGACCCCAGCGTTCCTTTGCGCCTGGCTGAGCTTTTCATGGAGGCGGGCGCCCCCGCCGGGGTTTTGAATGTGGTGAACGGCGGCAAAGAAGCGGTTGACGCTATTTTGACCGATCCCGATATTCGCGCGGTCAGCTTTGTCGGCTCGTCGGATATTGCGCATTATGTTTTTGCGCAAGGAACGCAGAACGGCAAACGCGTGCAGGCCATGGGCGGGGCGAAGAACCACGGCGTCATTATGCCTGATGCGGATATGGATCAGGTGGTAAATGATTTTTTAGGATCGGCTTATGGTTCGGCCGGAGAGCGCTGCATGGCGCTGCCGGTGGCGGTTCCGGTGGGCGATGAGACGGCGGAGCGGTTTATCGAAGCAATGACCCCGCGAATTAAAAGCCTCAAAGTTGGAATTTCAACCGACGCTGAAGCGCATTACGGGCCGGTTGTCAGCGCGGCGCACCTGGAAAAGATCAAGTCTTATGTTGCGCTCGGCGTGCAGGAAGGCGCCGAGTTGCTGATAGACGGACGTGACTTTTCCCTTCAGGGATTTGAAAACGGGTTCTTTATGGGGCCGTGCCTGTTCGACCGGGTGACAACCGACATGGAAACCTACGCGCAAGAAATCTTCGGGCCGGTTCTCCAAATCGTGCGGGCCAAGAACTTTGAAGACGCGTTACGCCTGCCCTCGGAACACCAATATGGTAACGGCGTGGCCATTTTTACGCGCGACGGCGATGCGGCGCGCGAATTTGCTTCCCGCGTCAATGTCGGCATGGTTGGCG
>JAJFIM010000072.1 GCA_021774995.1 Alphaproteobacteria bacterium
TGACCCCCCTTATAAGGGGGGTTTCCGCTCCAATCCGTGACGATTCCCCCGGCCGCTTCGACGAGCGGAATAAGCGCATGGATATCATAGGGCGCCAAATTGGCTTCAATGACAAGATCGAACAGCCCCATGGACAAAAGCGCGTAGCCATAACAATCCAATGAGTAGCGGGCCAGGCGGCATTTTTTTTCAACTTCTTCATAGGCCGCACGCTCAGCGCCGCCCTCAAACATATCAGGCGTGGTGCAGGTGATGATAGCTTGCGAGAGATCAGAGCAGGGCCGCGTGCGCAAAATTTGTTTTTCTCCGCGCACAATAAGATGCGCCTCTTTCCGGTCAGGCGCGTTGACGCCAATAAAGCGCTCGCCCAGATAAGGCTGATCCATAACCCCAAGGAAGGGAACGCCCTTTGCCCCGAGGCCGATCAATGTGCCCCAGAGGGGGACGCCGGCAATAAAAGATCTCGTTCCATCTATGGGATCAAGTATCCAGGTTAAATCATGGCCGGAAATTTTGTTGGCGTGTTCTTCGCCGATAATTCCGTGGAGGGGATAGGCCGTCTCTATCAGCGCACGAATGATTTCTTCCGCTCTGCGGTCGGCAATCGTGACGGGATCGAAGGCATTGTCTGAGGCTTTGTTTTCCACATCGACTTGGGAGCGGAAAAATTCAAGGGTGATTTTTGCGGAAGCATCCGCCAAACGGCGGGCAAAGGTTTCGTATTCGATAAGCTCTTCGCGTTGAACGGTAATCACCTCGGAGCGCCCCTTTTAACCATGTGCAATAGCTGACTAGCATCATCAATCTTGAGTCAGACCATGCCATAGTTTGAGCGATATTTATATGAGCATCAAGCGGCGGAATTGAGAGCTTTTGCCAGCGCGAGCAATTGCTGCCGCGGGCCCTTGGCCAAACCGTAATAGGCGCGTACGAGATCAATGGTTTCCTTGGTCTGCATAATATCGGGTTGAACCATGTTTGCCGCGTTATCGTGGGTTGGTTTGTCCAACTGATCAAAGAAATACGTCACCGGCGCGTTCAAGGCCCGGCTGAGGTCCCAAAGACGGCTGGCGCTGACGCGATTGGCGCCGCTTTCATATTTTTGAATTTGTTGAAAACGAATGCCCACTGCGTCAGCAAGTTTTTGCTGTGTGAGGCCGAGCAATTTTCGGCGATGCCGAATTTGCTGACCGACATGAATATCTACTGGATGTGCCATTTCTCTAATTTCACAAGACTTTTTTGCCTCGGTGCTCCCTGAATTGGTTAACAAATGGTTACCAAATAATATTCAGGGTGCAACATGTATGCCGGATGAATGGCCCGGCTCATATTTTTGGATCCTACGCGGTGAGTCCGGCAAATAAATTATCCGCCAATTATGGTTTGTTTTGGGCGCGGGGAAGTAGTTAACAGAAGGTTAAGTTTGTGTTTTGACTGGTTTTTGTTTCAACGGGTAAGTGTGAAATTTACCGCGCGCGCATGGCGGTGGAAATTTCGAAAGGACAAGACTGCGTTGGTGAAATGGGCGGGCTCCACCCCCCCGCTGCGTCTGTTTTGAAACAGATTTCGGGAAAGGCGGGTTATTTGAATAAAGTCGAAAATGGCGCATGTGTCATTTTTCGGGACAGAAATTTGGACGCCACTTCAAGAAATTAATATTTCGTCGCTATTAGGCGCCAGTCCGAGTACGAATTGTTCCGCTGACTTTTTCCACGAAAAGGTTAAAGCAAAACGCCGGCAAGCCCCTGCATCGGCGCGCTCAAATGCGCATGTGGCTGCGCGCGCCAAATCCCAATCAAGAAACCCTACGCGTTCTGCGCCCAGAATATCCAAGGGGCCTGTTACGGGGAAGGCGGCGACGGGAAGGCCGCTTGCCAGCGCTTCAAGAAGGACGAGGCCAAATGTATCCGTGAGGCTGGGAAAAACAAGAACGTCGCTGGCCGCATAATTCCGCGCCAATGCCTCGCCATGACAAGGCCCGGCAAAGTGCGCCTTAGGGTAGCGTGCTTTGAGATGCGGCAATTGCGGACCGCCGCCAATCAGCAGCTTAGAGCCATCAAGATCAAGTTTGAGAAAAGCTTCGATGTTCTTTTCTATGGCGATGCGCCCCACATAGAGCCAAATGGGTCTTGGTAAATTTAAAAAATCCTGCGCGCGGGGGGCGAACAGATTTGCGTCAACGCCGCGCGTCCATTGGCGCAGATTGTTAAATCCATGTGAGTGCAATTCTTCTCTTAAAGATCTGGCGGCCACAAGGACGCTTGAGGAAGGCCGGTGAAACCAACGCAAAGCGGGGTATGTCCATTTTGTGGGAATTTTCGTGCGAACCTGAATATATTCTGGAAATTTCGTATGGTAAGACGTGGTGAATTTGAGTCCTCGGCGCAGACAATAATGACGCGCGGCAAGCCCTAATGGTCCTTCTGTGGCGATATGAATGACATCGGGTTGGAAGGCGCGAAAGGCGAGGGCCACATGATGCCGGGGGAAGAGTCCTAGGCGTATTTCCGGATAAGTGGGGCAGGGAAGAGAGCGCAGCGCGCTTGCCTCAAGAATAAAAACGTCGTGGCCCAGCCTTGTGAGTTCTTTTTTGAGTTCCTCATAAGTGCGCACAACGCCATTGACCTGAGGGCGCCACGCATCAGTAACAATGAGAATGCGTAAAGGTTTGCGGGGCGCGCGTGACGATTCGCGGCTATCGCCGTCACTGCGCGGATTTTGTAAGCGCGTCAATTTGTCCATAAGTAAAGATTGATTTGGCTGTGATGTCGTGACAGTAATTATCTTGTAATGTGGGCCTTGAAAAAGGCCGATGCTACGCACCCACCTCGGGTGTTTCCTCCCTAAACTTGGGCCGCTTGCGTTCTACTCAAGCGGCCTTTTTAGCGTCATAAGGATAAATGGAGCGAGGCTCCGATTAAATCGGAAAGAAGCCGGATGAGGTTTCCCATGTCTTGGGCAATCTGCGGCAGGTGCGCGCCGCGAACCATACGGTCTTCATCCATATAAAGTCCCCGGTTAATTTCAATCTGCAGAGCGTGCACATTTTTCATGGGCCGGCCATAATGGTTTGTCGTGTATCCCCCTGCATAAGGATTGTTGCGCGTGACGCTATACCCTAACGTCATAAAGCTTTCTTCCACAAATTGCGTGAGACCCGGCGCGCATGACGTTCCGAATCGATCTCCCAGCACAATATCCGTGCGTTCATCAGCATCGCCTGATTTCTGGTGACCATCCGTGGATGGCATGGAATGGCAATCAAACAGAATGGCGTACCCAAAGCGCGCTTTGGTTTCCTCCAATAAGCGCCGCAGCCGCTGGTGATAGGGCATGTAAAGCGTATCGATGCGATGTTGGACTTCGGCAAAATGCATTTTTTGATGATAGATTTCAGCGCCATCCGTGACCACCCGCGCCACCGTGCCCAGGCCCCCCGCCACGCGCAGTGAACGCGTGTTGACAAAGGAGGGCAGGGAATCGGCAAACATGCACGGATCCAATTCATAGGGTTCGCGGTTTGGGTCGATAAACGCGCGGGGGAAAAGGGCGTGCAGCAGGGGCGCCCCGGCGGCCGGAGCGCCCGCGAACAGCTCATCCACGAAGCCGTCTTCCGAGCGCCTGAGCGTCAAAAGGTCAAGGCGGGAGGCGGCCAGGAATTCCGCGGGATAATTCCGCCCGCTATGGGGCGAGGCGAAGACAAAGGGCAGCGTCTGGCGCGCCGGCCGGAGGACCTGAAAGGGCCGGCGAAATATGCTCGGTTCAGGCGGCGCGCCCAGATTTTCTTGCGTTAATGGCGGGTAAACATTCATTGTCGTAAAACTAGCCCGGCGCCGCCATATGATGCAACCGCTTGTGCGCCGCCTTTGGGTTTTTAGTGGATAAAGGGGCGCTTTTGGCGCGGGGGTGTTTTCAATCGCTGTTTACCCTTTTACAATAGACTAAGCTAAGATTTGCATTTCGCTGGAGATTGGTTGGGTGAGGCCCGCCCGGCCCTGATGATCTGGTGCTGATATAAGCGGGCTTTTTGTGGGGAGCCAATATGGCCACTATTCTGTTGGCAGAGGACGATGAGTCCATGCGAAATTTTTTGGCTAAAGCCCTTCAGAAGGCGGGCCATGAAGTCAGTGCGTTCGGGCAGGGCGATCTGGCCTTAAAGTTTCTGGATGAGCAGGGATTCGATCTGTTGCTCACCGACATCGTGATGCCGGTGATGGACGGCATTGAGCTGGCCCGGCGCGCCACGGCCAGGTTTCCCGACATGAAGATCATGTTCATTACCGGATTCGCCGCCGTGGCCCTGAATCCCGACAACAAAGCGCCCAAGGAAGCTAAAATACTCTCCAAACCCTTCCATCTGCGCGATCTGGTGAGTGAAATTGACCGGATGCTGGCGGCGTGAACCCAAGTCGCTTTTCCCGGCTCTTGGCGCGGCGGAGCGGGTTTTGGGTTGCGCCAGGCCGTTTCAGCCGATATATGGAATGCCTCAGCTTTAAGACCGGGGCGCGATTATTTTTCGCGCCATCAAGCGAGGACGTTCATATTTAATTTTGAATGCTCCTTCAGGCCATGGAGCGGGCGCGTAGCTCAGCGGCAGAGCACTACGGTGACATCGTAGGGGTCGTTGGTTCAATCCCAACCGCGCCCACCATTTAAATCATGCCTTATAGCCCCGGCGCATTTTGGCGCCGCCATTCATATATGGAGGCGCCTTTCGCTTTCTCGATTTACAGCAGTGGATTGGCGCCGCTCATATAGACATAGACTTCCTGAAATTTATCGCCGCGTATGCGCCAGAAATTGGTGTTGTGCAGAAAAGTTTTATTGCCTTGCCCGTCCACCAGTTCAGCGACGAAGCTCGCGGCGATTCTTCCATTCGCCTCGTCAACGGTGCAGGTGAAATCCCGATGAACGATAAACTCATAGGCTTCCATGAAGTCAACAAACATGCGTTTTATATTTTCTTTTCCTTCGTGAATCGTAAAGGCGGTCTGCACAGTGAGCATAGCGTTGTCATGAAAACAGTCCAGCACTTGACCCAAGTTTTTCTTATCAACATTTGCAAAGTATTTGTTTGTAGCCAGATCAATCAATCCATCCCGGTTTAATGTACTTTGATATTGCATTTCATAATCCTCAGATATTATTGATAAGCCGCTATTTCAGCAGGTTCTCGCCGCTCATATAGACGAAGACTCGGGTGAATTTGCCGTTTTCAAGATAGAAGCGGTTACAGTTCTCGTATCGCAATAATTCAGAAGTCTCTTTGCTCGTAACCTCAACGGAAAACTGCGAACAAATTGATTGTTGCTGAATATCGGCGGTATGAACAAAATTTCCGTGCCATATTCTCGAATGGGCCGAAAATAATTCGGTGAACATTTTTGCGATGGCGCCGTAGCCGTCATGCGTCGTGTCAGACGTCATTTCTTTAAGGACGGCGTCTTTATGGAAACAATCCATAACCATATCCATGTCGAAATGATCAACGCCATGAAAATAGCGCTTAGTGACAATATCAATATAATATTCGTAAGGATAATCACTCATATTTTTTGCACTTTCCGATAGAATTTATTTTTTACTCGCCTCTCGACAAAATCATTTCATCGTTTGGTTTTTCCGGAGATGGAAAAGCGCGTTTGCTGTGCGTCAGATCAAGCTGCAACATCATCTCGCATAATTTATACGATATTTGGCCAGGATTAATGACTGGAACCGGTAATTTGTCAGTGAGATAGCTGTGAGACTGGTGCATTGTCGTTGATCCCAACACGATGACGTCGGCGCCGTCTTCATTGATCGCTTTCAGGCATTCCTTTTCCAATTTGCTAAAAATAACTTCTTCCTTGCCCGCCAGGAGTTCTTCAAGATCGGGGCGGGTTTTTATCGACCGAATTGAGGCGCAGCGCCCTTCCAATCCATATTCCTTCAATACTTTGGCATAGAGGTGGAACCATTCATCCCACATGGTGATGATGGAAAACTTATGCCCAAGGCAACACGCGACGTGAAATGACGCTTGGCCCGGTCCGATCACGGGAATAGTGAGCTTCGACCGAAGCGCGTACATGCCCGAATCGCTGACGGTATCGATGCACACGGCGTCGTATCCCTCCTCTTCGGCTTTTAATCCAGCTTCGAATACGCTCATATCCATCAGCATTGTGTCATA
>JAJFIM010000073.1 GCA_021774995.1 Alphaproteobacteria bacterium
ATTGGGGGTTTACGCCGCTGACGGAGGCGGAAATTAAGAAAACCGCCAAAGACCTCAAACCGCTGATAAAACCGGAATGCGTCGCCATCATTGAAATGGACGGCGAACCCGTCGCCTTTGGCCTCACCTTACCGAATCTGAACGAGGCGATTGCGGATTTAGATGGAAAATTACTGCCCTTTGGCTGGGCCAAGCTCCTTTACCGCTTGAAATTCAATAAAATCAAATCCGCCCGACTGCCGCTTTTGGGCATCAGAAAAAAATATCACAGTTCCTGGGTAAGCGCGGCGATGGCGTTTGTGCTGATCGACACTCTCCACAGGCAAGGAAGAAAAAACGGCGTGTCTTCGGGGGAGTTATCATGGATTCTCGAAGACAATATCAGTATACGGAAAATTATTGAAAGCACCGGGTGCAAGATCTACAAAACCTACCGCATCTACGAAAAAGAATTGACGTGACGGGGCCGCTTCCATCATGACCGAACCCTTTTTTGACGCGCTGGTAATGGCGGGGACGCGCGAAGGGGCGCTGGATCCGATGGCGGTTCACGCCGGCGTCTCAAACAAATGCCTGGCCGATGTGTGCGGCCGGCCCATGATCTCCCGCGTGCTGGAGGCGCTTGCCGCCTCCCCCCATATCCGATCCATTGCCGTCAGCATTCAAAACCCTGACATTCTGCTAAAATCGGGCGGCATCGGGCGCCTGATCGCTCAGCACAATATTACGTTCGCTCCCAGCGGCGCGGGTCCGGCGCTGAGCGTTCTGAAAGCGATGGAAAACAAAAAACCATTTGCGCCGCTCCTCGTGACCACCGCGGACAGCGCGCTTCTCACGCGCGAGATCGTCGATTATTTTTGCGCCCGCGCGCGCGAGCCCGATGCCGATCTTTTCGTTGGATTCGCCGCCCGCACCCGTCTGAAACGCGCCTATCCGGACGTCAGGCGCACATATTTGCGTTTTCGCGACGACCATTATTCGGGATGCAATCTTTATGCGTTTTCCACACGCGCCAGTCTGAAAGCCGCGGCCTTTTGGGCTGAGGCGGACCGCCTGCGCAAACAGCCATATAAATTGGTCGCCCGGTTCGGATTGGGATCGCTTGCACTTTTCGCGTTAAACCGGCTGACACTGGCCGCAGCGCTGGCGCGCGCCGGGGCGACATTGGGTTTGACCGCCGCTCCCGTCATCATGCCTTTCGCCCACGCCGCCATTGACGTCGACAAGCCGGACGACCTGGCCCTTGTCCAAAGGATCTTAAACGCGGATAGTTGAGCGCCTTGGTTTTGCCTTGTTTTTTGGAGATGATTGAAACCCGATGACAGATCAAATCCCTTTACTGCTGCGCTTTGGCGGGTCCCGGCGCTTCGTTAAAGTCGGCGCCTTCATATTGACCTTGTGCCTGTTGTTCGGCGCGGCCCCGGACATGGGCCAAGCGCACACCGCGCCGCCGGACCCGAGCGCGCGGCTGCCTGAAGGCGATGCGGCCTGGGAATATTGGGATCTCAACGCCGTTTTTGCAACCGGTCACCGTGTTTCCGCGCGATTCATGATCACCAATTTTGGACCCGGCTCCCAAAGCGCCGTTGTCCTTGGTCACGTGACGCTGCCCAATGGCGAGATTGTCGAATGGGAAAATGGCCGCAAAAAATCCCGCTGGTTGCTCTCAGACGATCACCGCAGACTGGATGTGGGGCGAAGCCATCTTTATTTGGACGATCCCACATATGTTTTGGACATCGACAAAGAAGAATTGCGCATGACTTTAAGCTTCGCGCCGAAGCAAAAAAATTCGCATGACGCCGACTTGACCCTGCCGGAGGGCTATCAAACCCAGACCCTGGCCGTTGCGCAGCCCATGACGGGAAGTTTGTGGATTGCCGGCATTGTAGAAGAGGAAACGCCGCTAAACGGCTTTGTCTCTCTCACCCATTCCTGGGGAAGCCGGAGCGAAGGGGACCTCGCACTGCGCCGCTTTGAATTGTTGTCTATGGAAGAAGACAACGGACTTGAGATGGTTGACCTGACGACGCCTGACGGCGCGCGCTTCCAATGGCTGGCAATCAGCGAAAAAGGGGAGATGACATTTCTGACGCAAGACTTTGAAATCGCCATGGAGGGCCGCGCGCCGAACTATCGCTCAAAGAAATTCTGGGTGCCCGAAAAACTTATTCTCACCGGGTCAAGCGTGAACGGCGCGGTGCATATGACCGGCGTAACGGTCAGCCAAAACCCGTTGAAAGTACTTCCCCAACCGTTTCGCTTTCTCGCATCTTTCAAAAGCAAACCCAGACGGGTGTGGGGCCAAGCGACGTTTGAGCTGGATATCAAGACAAGCGCGGATGCGCCGCCCGTGCGCAAGACGGGCGCGGGCCTTGCGGTCGTAACCTTCTTGAATCCAGCAAAAAAACCAAAAAAATGACCCGCGCAACCCCGCCGCGCGAACCGACAAGCCATCTTGAGATCGACGGCGGGAGGGTGGCGGTGCATGTACGCCTCAACGCCCGCGCCCGAAATTACGTGATCCGGCTCGATCCGCGCAGCGGCCAGGTGGTGGTGGTCCGCCCCGCCCGCGGCTCCGTTAAACGCGCGCTCAGCTTCGCCCATGAACACCGCGCATGGATCGCCGCGCGGCGCCAAGAGCGCCCCTCTCCCATTCCTTTTAATGAGGGCCGCATTATCCCTGTGCGCGGCGTCCCCCATATTATTTGCAATCAGACAAGCGCCCGGCGCGGCGTATGGGTGGAGGCGGCCGAAAGCCAAGCCGGGACGGCCCGGCTCTGCGTTTCAGGCCAAGCCGAACATTGCGCGCGCCGCCTCGCCGATTGGCTTAAGCGTCAGGCCCGCACAGATTTGACGATAAGCGCGGCGCGTCACGCCCAGGCGCTGGGCTTGCCGAAAGGCCGCATCCAGGTGCGCGACCCTTTCAGCCGGTGGGGGTCGTGTTCGTCCACCGGCACGTTGTCTTTTTCCTGGCGCCTCATTCTCGCCCCGCCATTTATTCTTGATTATGTGGCGGCCCATGAAACCGCCCATCTGAAACATTTGAATCACGGAAAACAGTTCTGGACCCTGGTTGACCGGCTGACGCCGCAGCGCGCGACAGCCGAAGACTGGTTATCGACGCAAGGAACGGATCTGCACCGCTATGGGTGAAATTATTCGCCGCCGAACAGACGCGACATGAACCGCGTGAGCGCGTTTTCATTTTGCGGCGCTTCGTCCCGCGCCGCGATAAAAGCGGGGTTCCGCCCGCGCGGCAAAGGGCGCAGCGGCCGGTCCTTGTTCATGGCCAGCATATAATCTTTCCAGATAATGGCGGGCGCCGTGCCGCCGGTAACGCGTCCCATGGGCGCATCGTCATCATTGCCGACCCAGACGCCGGTCACCAGATCCGCCGTATATCCGACAAACCAGGCGTCCCGGCTGTTTTGAGACGTGCCGGTCTTGCCCGCTGCCGGGCGCGGGTCCAGCGAGGCTTTGCGCCCAGTTCCGATGCGCATAACTTCCCCCAACATATCATTCATGGCGCCGATATCGGCCAGCGCCGCGACGCGGGGGCCCGGCGTTGGCGCGCGGGTGTAGAGCACAACGCCCTCGGAGCTTCGTATACTGACAATAGCGTACGGAGCGGCGCGGCGCCCGCCATTGGCAAAGGGGGCGTAAGAAGAGACCAATTCCAATAAGTTCACTTCCGACGTTCCCAAGGGCAATGACCGCGTCGCTTGGAGGTCTGAAGAAATACCCAGTCTGTGCGCGGCGTTGATTATCGCGCCCGCGCCCACATCTTGCGCCAAACGCACGGCGGCGGAATTGAGGGAGAGAGCCAAGGCCTCCGTCAGCGTCACGCGGCCTTTATATGTTTTGGAAAAATTTTGAGGCGCCCAATCGCCGATGCGGATCGGGGCGTCTTCGATCAAAGCGCCGGGGCGCCACCCCGCTTCCAGCGCCGCCAAATACACAAACGGCTTGAACGCCGAGCCCGGCTGACGGCGCGCCTGGACCGCGCGGTTGAACTGGCTCTGCCCATAAGAGCGCCCGCCCACCATCGCAATCAGCGCGCCATCCGTCGCAAGGCTGACAAGCGCGCCTTGCGAAAACCCAAGCGCCGCGCCGTCGCGGACAAGCGACAAACCCATCGCTTTTTCCGCGCGCGCCTGCGCCGCCACATCCAGCGTGGTTTCAATCACCAAATCAAAATCCGCCCCCTCCGTCAGGGCCGGTATCCGGCGCGCCACCCAATCGATGAAATAACCGATCCCATCCGTGGCTTGACCCCGGGCCAAAACGGGCGGCGCGTCCCCCGCATGGCGGCGCTGAAGCTCCGTGATGAAACCGGCCTCCACCATGCGGGTCAGCACAATATCCGCGCGGGCCTTGGCCAGGTCCGGATTGTTTGACGGCGCATAACGCGAGGGCGCTTTAAGCAAACCCGCCAACAGCGCCGCTTCGCCTAAGGTCACCCGCGTGGCCGATTTGCCGAAATAGCGCTGCGCCGCCGCCTCCACCCCGTAAGCGCCCGCGCCCAAATAGACCCGGTTGAGATAAAGCGACAGGATCTGATCCTTGCTGAAACGCCGCTCCAGCCAAAAGGCCAGCATCATCTCCTGGATTTTACGCTTCCAGGTGCGCTCTGATTTTAAGAACAGATTCTTCGCCAATTGCTGGGTGATCGTGCTGCCGCCCTGAACCACGCGCCCCTCAGCGCTATTGGCGAGAAAAGCGCGGAAAATCCCAATCGGATCGATACCGATATGATGGTAAAAGCGCCTGTCTTCGATCGCGATCACGGCTTGGGGGAGGGCGGCGGGTAAATCACTCAAAGCCACGGGCAGGCCGTAACTCACCCCGCGGCGCGCGAGGACCTGCCCGGAGCGATCAAGCACAGTGATCGAGGGCTGCTGCTCAACGTCCCACAAAGAGGAGGTATCGGGCAGGTCGAGCGCAAGAAGCCCCAATACCCCGCCAATCCCAAGAAAAAGCCAGAGACACGCCACCGCACCCCAGTAAAACGCTTGGGCATAGGCGCCAAAGCGCCGTTTGAACCGGCGCCGCCACGCGCGGATTTTTTTGCGCGCCAGAGCCAGCCGCCCGCCGCGCCGCGCGCGCGCGGGCCGGCGCTTAACGGCTCTTCTACGGGATTTGCGTTTTGCGGGCGCGGCCATTTTTTAAGGCCCCCATTAACCATGAACCGCCGCCAGTTTCAGCGGCTTTTGACGTTTATAAGGGCCGACGCGTTAACGAGTTGTGAAAAACATTTTTTGTCTCACGGGCAGCCCGCTTTGCGGGCGCCTCCGACGGGGCGGGCGAAACGCCCGGCGGCCGGTCAGCCGCGCGGGAATTTGTCCCACGGGCAGCCCGCTTTGCGGGCGCCTCCGACGGGGCGGGCGAAACGCCCGGCGGCCGGTCAGCCGCGGGCAGAATCAAACGCTTATGAAAAGCGCTTAATCTTCGATTTCTTCGCCGGTTTCCTGATCGACCACTTTCATGGACAGGCGCACTTTGCCCCGGTCATCAAAGCCAAGCAGTTTCACTTTCACGGAATCACCTTCCTTCACCACATCTGAAACGGATTTGACCCGCTCCGGCGCCAATTGAGAGATATGCACGAGGCCATCGCGCGGCCCGAAGAAATTCACGAACGCGCCGAAATCGACAACTTTGACCACCGTTCCGTCATAAATGACGCCCGCTTCCGGCTCGGCCGTGATCGAGGTGATCCATTTGACCGCCGCGTCAATATGATCTTGCTCCGAGGAGGCGATTTTGATCAGACCGTCATCAGACACATTGATTTTCGCGCCCGTCTTTTCCACAATTTCCCGGATGACCTTGCCGCCCGTGCCGATCACTTCGCGGATTTTATCCACCGGAATGTTCATGGTCTGAATTTTCGGCGCATACTCGCCCAGCTCATCGCGGGACGATGTCAGTGCTTTCGCCATTTCACCTAAGATATGATTACGCCCGGCATTGGCCTGGGCCAGCGCCGTCGACATGATCTCTTCGGTGATACCGGCAATCTTGATGTCCATCTGCAAGGATGTGACGCCTTGATCGGTGCCCGCCACTTTGAAATCCATATCGCCGAGGTGATCTTCATCGCCCAAGATATCCGACAGAACCGCATAACGGTCGCCTTCCATAATCAGCCCCATGGCGATGCCCGCGACAGGCCGGGCAATCGGCACGCCGGCGTCCATCATCGACAGGGACGCGCCGCACACGCTCGCCATAGAGGACGAGCCGTTGGATTCGGTGATCTCCGAGACGATGCGGATGGTGTAGGGAAAATCTTCCCGGCTTGGCAGCACCGCGCGCACCGCGCGCCAGGCGAGCTTGCCGTGGCCCACTTCCCGGCGGCTGGTAAAGCCGGTGCGTCCCGTTTCCCCAACTGAATAAGGGGGGAAATTATAATGCAGCAGAAAATTCTCTTTATACGTACCTTCCAGGGCGTCGATAAACTGTTCATCGTCGCCTGTGCCAAGCGTCGTGACAACAAGGGCTTGCGTTTCCCCGCGCGTGAAAAGGGCCGTGCCATGGGTGCGCGGCAGGACGCCAACCTCGGCCCTGATGGGCCGCACCGTTTCCAAATCGCGACCGTCAATGCGCACTTTGGTGTCCAGTATGGAATTACGCACAACGTCGCTTTCCAGTCCCTTGAACAGAGTTTTCAAGACCCCCTCGTCAAGGGCGCCTTCCCCTTCGCCGCCCAGTTCTTCCCAAACGCGGGTCTTCACGGCCGCCACTTTTTCCTGGCGCGCCTGCTTGATGGGCTCGCCATAAGCGCTGCGCAAATCACCTTCAGCAACGCCGCGCACTTTCTCAGCGTGTTCAGAGTAATCCGGCGCGACAAAATCCCAAGGCTCTTTGGCGCATTCTTCGGCCAGAGAGACAATCAGATCGATCACCGGCGCCATGGCCCTGTGGCCAAACATGACAGCGCCCAGCATCACCTCTTCGGATAATTCCTTGGCTTCCGATTCGACCATCAGCACGGCGTCCGACGTGCCCGCCACCACCAGATTGAGCGCACTCTCGCCCATATCGTCGATCAGGGGGTTTAAAACATATTCGTTCTCGACATAGCCCACGCGCGCCCCGCCGATCGGTCCCATGAAAGGAATGCCGGACAAAGTCAGCGCCGCCGACACCGCGACCATCGCCACAATGTCTGGATCGTTTTCCATATCGTGGCTGAGCACTGTTGCGATTACTTGCGTTTCATTTTTGAAGCCCGCAACGAAGAGCGGCCGAATGGGCCGGTCAATGAGGCGGCAAATCAGGGTTTCCTTTTCGCGGGGGCGCCCTGCCCGTTTAAAAAAACCGCCGGGGATCTTACCGGCGGAATAAGTTTTTTCTTGGTAATTGACGGTGAGGGGGAAAAAATCCAGGCCCGGCTTGGGCTGCTTGTCAGCCACCACCGTGGCCAGAACCGTGGTCTCGCCATAGGTCGCAAGAACCGCGCCGCCTGCCTGGCGGGCGATGCGCCCTGTCTCAAGGGTCAGCTCGCGCCCGCCCCATGTCATTGTCTTTGTGTGAATATCAAACATATCGTTCTTTCCAATAGTGGGCCTCAGCTTCAAATGCGGGCGGCCCTTGTCATACATGTACCCGCGCGAAGCCCTCTTGCGCGGGGTAGAAATGTCGGCGCCGGGCCGGAATTGGCCTGGTGGCGAAGGTCTTGTCTTTTGTGAGTGTTAAAATGCATCCCCTTAGCGGCGGATACCCAGCCGCTGGATCAATCCTTGATAGCGGCTCACGTCTTTGCTTTTGACGTAATCCAGCAATCGGCGCCGCTGCGACACCATTTTCAACAGGCCGCGCCGGGAATGATTGTCCTTTTTATGGCCTTTGAAGTGATCCGTGAGATTGGTGATGCGCTCCGTTAAAATGGCAACCTGAACTTCAGGCGAGCCCGTATCATCCGGTTTAATCGCATACTCTTTGATGAGCTCTTGTTTGCGCTCAGTTGTAATCGACATCGATGGTCCCTTTCCTCGGAAGGTTAAAAACACGCGTGGGACAAAACTGCCCGGCCTTGATTTCCCCCAAGGCGATTATCTGAATCCCTTGGGCGGCGTAAGCCAGCGTCTGACCACGAACTTGATCCGCTTGGGCCCTTGTGAGGCTGATGGCCTGGCCTTGGCGCAAACGGTTTGCCTCCAGACCCGTAACGGCCAGAGCCGGGATGTCGTCCAGCACGGTCTCTACAGGGCGGAGATGCTTAAAAGCGGCGCCACTATGGCCTAACTCTTCCAACTTATCCAGCCCCATTGCGCCCGGCGCCGCAAAGATTCCCACGCAGGTGCGCCGCAAAGCGCTGACGTGGCCGCAGGCGCCCAGTTTGCGCGCCAGATCCCGCGCCAGCGCCCGCACATAGGAGCCCTTGCCGCACGCCACGTCAAATTCGGCGTGTGCCGCGTCCCTCTGTCCGCGCAATCGAAAATCCTGAATGGAGATCCGGCGCGGGCTCAACGCGACCGCCTCTCCCGCGCGGGCCAGATCATAAGATCGCTTGCCCGCTACCTTGATGGCGGAATAGGCCGGCGGCGTCTGCATGATCTCGCCGATAAAACACGGCAGGGCGGCCTTGATGGCGCGCGCATCCGGCCGGACATCGCTGGCGGCAATCACCGCGCCCTCTGCGTCATCAGTGTCGCGGGCCGTTCCCCATTCAATTTCAAAGCGATATTCTTTCGCCGCCCCGACCATAAAGGGGACGGTTTTTGTGGCCTCCCCCAGAGCAATCGGCAGCACGCCGCTGGCCAAGGGATCGAGCGTCCCGGCGTGGCCCGCTTTTTGCGCGTTGAAGAGGCGGCGCACCCGGCCCACGGCCTGCGTTGAGGTGACGCCGACAGGCTTATCCAAATTGATCCAGCCGTGAACGGGGGCGCCTTTACCGCGCCTTGCCATGACCGGCCTCACGCGCGGGCGCCTCGCCCGGCTGGGGAATTTCGCCGCCTGGGGAGTCGCGCTTTTCCGCCGCGCTCAGATCCCGCGCCACCCGCGGCGAATGCAGCAGGGCGTCCATTTCGTGCGCGGCGGCAAACGAATGATCAAGACGGAAGTGAAGCGTGGGCGTAAATTTCAAATTGATCGCGCGCCCTAATTGACCGCGCAAAAAGGCGCGGGCGCGATTGAGCGCGGGGACCACAGTATCATCGTCGCCGCCGCCCAGAGACGAGCAGTAAATGGTGGCAACGCGCATATCGGGGCTGACGTCAACCTCAGAAATGGTGACGGATTTACCTTCCAGATCAGGATCGCGCACCACATCGCGCGCCAGGATCTCAACCAGCGCATGGCGCAACATCTCGCCCACGCGCAATTGGCGTTGGCTGGCGCGCCGGGCGCCGCGGCGGGAAGGGGAGACAGGTTTAACCATGACACTCACTTAAAAATGATCTTCAAAACGCTGGCGGCGCCAAAGGGGTCAAAGCGTTCTGGCCACCTCCTCAACATCGAAGCATTCAATAGTGTCGCCCGGTTTCAGGTCTTCATATTTTTCAAACGCCATGCCGCATTCCTGACCGGAATCAACCTCGCGCACTTCGTCTTTGAATCTTTTCAAGGTCGAAAGCGCGCCTTCATGGATGACCACATTGTCGCGCAACAGACGCACGCGGCTGCCGCGCTTGACCTTGCCTTCGGTGACCCGGCACCCGGCCACTTTGCCGGTTTTGGAAATATTGAAAATTTCCAAAATCTCCGCATTGCCGAGGAAGGTCTCGCGCAATTCAGGCGACAACATGCCCGACATCGCCGCTTTGACGTCGTCGATCACATTATAGATAACCGAATAATACCGGATTTCAATTTTCTCCCGGGCCGCCAGTTCACGCGCCTGTTTGTTGGCGCGCACATTAAACCCGATAATCGGCGTGCCCGACGCCGCCGCCAGCACCACATCCGATTCGGTAATCTCGCCCACGCCGCCATGAATGATCCGGGCCACTACTTCGTCCGTCGACAGTTTTTCCAGAGATCCGGTCAGCGCTTCCAATGAGCCCTGCACATCCGCTTTGACAATGAGCGCCGATTCATCGGCTTGCGATTCCTTGATTTTGGAGAACATCTGTTCCAGCGAACCACGCTCGCTCGATACGGCATGGAGTTGTTTATCTTTACGCTGGCGGTATTCCGCGATCTCGCGGGCGCGCGATTCGCTTTCCAGAACAGCGAATACATCTCCCGGTTCAGGCATGCCAGAAAGCCCCAGCACCTCGACAGGCATCGACGGTCCAGCGGTTTTGATGGTCTCGCCGCGATCATTAAGCAAGGCGCGCACGCGGCCCCATTGCTGACCCGCAACAATGATATCACCGATTTTCAGTTTCCCCCGGCTGACCAGAAGCGAAGCCACCGGCCCACGGCCTTTTTCCAGTTTCGATTCAATAACGAAACCATCCGCAGGGCGGGTCGGATTGGCTTTCAGTTCAAGGAGTTCGGCTTGCAGAAAAATAGCTTCCTGTAATTTATCGAGATTTGTTCTTTTCAGCGCCGACACTTCTACATCAAGAATTTCACCGCCCAATTTTTCGGAAACAAGTTCATGTTGCAGAAGATCCTGGCGCACCTTGTCCGGGTTAGCGCCGGGCGCATCGATCTTATTAATGGCTACAATGAGGGGCGCGCCGGCCGCTTTGGCGTGGTCAATGGCTTCCCTGGTTTGCGGCATCACGCTGTCATCCGCCGCCACGACAAGCACCACTATATCGGTGACGCTCGCACCCCGGGCGCGCATGGCGGTAAAAGCGGCGTGGCCCGGCGTATCAAGAAAAGTAATTTGATGGCCATTTGCGAGCGTCACTTGATAGGCGCCGATATGCTGGGTGATGCCACCGGCCTCGCCGGTCGCGATATCGGTTGCGCGCAAGGCGTCAAGGAGCGAGGTCTTGCCGTGATCAACATGGCCCATGACGGTCACGACGGGGGCGCGGGGGATCATATCCTCCGGCGCGTCGGGTTCGCCTGTCAGGCCTTCTTCGACATCCCCCTCCAAAACCAGCTTCACCTTATGGCCGAACTCTTCGGCGATAAGCTGGGCAACATCCGTATCGATCACGCTGTCCTTGGTGATCGTCTGATCTTCCTCCGTCTCCATCTGGCCGCTATCGATCAGTTTTCGCAACACCACGGAAACCCGCTCGGTCATGCGGTTCGCCAGCTCTTCCACCGTGATGGAATCGGGAATCGTCACCTCACGGAACACTTTGGATTGCGCGCCGATGCGCGATTGCGCGGCGCGTTTTTCCCGCTCCCGCGCGCGGCGCACAGACGCCAGCGAACGCACCCGATCTTCATCGTCCAGCGCTTTGGCAATCGTCAGCTTGCCTTCACGCCGGCGCCGCTCCCCGCGCCGCGATGAGATGGGTTTAGATTCTTCATCCCGCTTGGCTCTTTTAGGCTGCGCCCGGGCTTCTTTGCTTTTGTCTTTTGCGGGCGCGCTTTTGCCTTCGGTTTTGGCGTTCTCCCCTAACTGCTCAAGCGCGGCCTGTTTCTCTGCGATATCAATCTCTTCGACCACTGGTTCTTGAAGAGCTTTTTCGGCCTGCGCCTTTTTCTCTTCTGCCGCTTGGCGCACCGCCTCTTCTTGCATGCGGATGGTGGCTTCGACATCCGCCACTTTGGCTTCTTCGAGCGCCTTGGTGCGCGCCACCCGTTCGGTGTCGGTCAAGGTGCGCAAAATCACGCCCGACTTGTCGGCGCCCTCCGGCGCTGCTGGGGCGGGCTGAGGCGATGGGACGCTGGCCTGTTTGGGCGCCTCTGATGATGCTGGGCGCGCGTCGGCAGTCGTTTTCGCCGCCGCTTGGTCCTTGGGAGTGACCATTTTGCGCCGTTTTTTCTCTACCACGACCGTCTTTGACCGGCCATGGGAGAAATTCTGACGCACGGTCCCCGCCTCAACCTTGCGTTTCAATGTCAACGGCTTGCGGCCGGTCGCACTGGTTGTCTTGTCGTCGGAATTGTTGGTGTCGCTCATACTGGCCCTATTTCACATACGCTTAGCCTTGCCTTTTAAACCGCCAAGGAGCGTT
>JAJFIM010000074.1 GCA_021774995.1 Alphaproteobacteria bacterium
TCATCACCGAGCCTTTACCGAACGCCCGGTCAATCTGACTCAACGCCGCTTCCAGCGCCTTTTTCTTATCCATATTGTCCTTTTCCACAAGACGCACAACGTTCCCAGCCATGAGATGTCCTTTCCTTATTCCACACCGCCTCGAGCGATTCAATGAGGGTTAATGTACCGGTTTTGTTCTCATGTGCAAGAAAAAACTTAAAGTATTAAAAAAAAACATCTTTTTTGGCTGTTTTCCATCTTTGTTCTTTACCTCCTATACGGCATATATCCCGTGGAGACATGTGAGGTGAAGAAGGGACTCCAACTGGCCGACTGGCGCGATCGGAAGATGTGCGCCTCTCTTACTGGCTCAGCACGTCTTTCACTTTGGCGACCAATTGTTTGAGGCTGAAGGGTTTGGGCAGGAAGGCGACGTCGTCGGGGCGTTCCATGGAGTTTCTGAACACCTCTTCGGCATAGCCGGAGATAAAAATCATCTTCGTGTCCGGGCACCGCTCGCGCACATGGTTCGCCAAAGTGGGCCCATCCATTTCCGGCATCACCACATCGCTCACCATCAGGTCAATCGAACCGTCATGTTCATCAATCACTTCCAGTGCGGCTGCGCCGTGGGGCGCTTCCAGAACGGTATAGCCCCGGCTGGAGAGCGCCCGTTTGGCAAAGGCGCGCACGGCCTCTTCATCCTCCACCAGGAGAATGGTGCCCATGCCCGTGAGGTCGCGCGCAGGCGCAGCGGGTTTGTCCAGCGCTTCCTTGGCTTTGCGGTCTTCTTTCGTCTCAATATAGACAGGCAGGTAAATTCGGAACGTCGTTCCCCGGCCAAGCACGCTGTCGAGAAACACATAACCGTCCATCTGCTTGATGATGCCATAAACGGTAGACAGGCCCAGCCCCGTTCCCTCTCCCACCCCTTTGGTCGTGAAAAACGGCTCAAAGATCTTTTGTAGATTCTCCTCGGCAATGCCGCATCCCGTGTCAACCACTTCGATCAAGACATACCGCCCCGGCTCTATCAGCTCATTGCCGGTTTCGCGCGCTTCGTTCTGAATGAAATTGGACGTGCGGATCATGAGGGTCCCGCTGCTTTCCATGGCGTGCCGCGCGTTCACCGCTAAATTAATAAGCGCCGTGTCCAATTGGCTCTGATCAACTTTAATCAATCCCAGATCGCGGCCATGCACCAGGTCAAGTTCGATTGTCTCCCCCAACAGACGCCGCAGCAGCATGGACAGATCCGTCAGCACATCGGTCGGGGTCAGCACGCTGGCGGTCAATGTTTGCTGGCGGGAGAACGCCAAGAGATGCCGGACCAGATTAGCGGCGCGATTCGCGTTCTGGCGAATTTGGTCGATGTCATCGAAAGACGAATCGCCGACCTGATGGCGCATCAGCAATAAATCGCAAAAACCGATAATTGCAGTCAGAATATTATTGAAATCATGCGCCACGCCCCCTGCCAATTGCCCAACCGCTTGCATTTTTTGTGACTGAGTGAATTTCGCTTCAAGCAGTTTTTGATCCGTCATATCAATCAGATAGACAATAAGCGCGCCTTCTTCTAATGCGCCAACGGCCATACCGATAGAACTGACATAGAGTTGAACCGTGCGGCCTCCATGCAAACATATTTCAAGGGGGCCTAAACTCGGTTCCAAAGGAGATGTTCGCGCGCCGCCCGAACCTGCTTCCTCCAAGCGCTGAGACACCGCCTCCCTGTCCTCTTTGACAACAAGATCTGTGAACATTCGCCCCATTTCAGCCGGGCCGATCGCCTCTAACTTCGAGTCTTTAACGCCCTCAACGGCCATCGCCTCGAAGGATTCGTTGACCTCCTGCAAGGCGCCGTCTTTTGTCAAAATTGCCATCCCCACCGGAGCATTGACAAAAAGCAGAGAAAACCGTTCCGGCGCCAGCGCCTTTGCCACTCCGGCGGCGAATGACCGCGCCGTGAGTGCGGCGCCGCCAGCCTTGGGCAGTTCGGCGCGCTGCGGAATCACCTCCACATCCAACGCGCCGCCCGGATCAATCTGCGCCGCCACCGAGGCCACACGCTCGAAATTCGATCCGCGGTGCGCATTTTCACTCCCATCGGCGATCCGCCAAATCATATTTTCCCGATCTCCCGGGATTGGCGAGACCGACGCATGCATCAACTGCACATCACCCTCGATGCGCTTAAACCGCAAAGTTTCCACGACCTTTACACCCAATCGCGCGCCGCGCGCCAAACGGTAAAGCGGCGCCGCCAGATCGTCATCACCAACAAAAACCTGCTCCAGCGGCAAGGGGCGCCCCATATTGCGTCCGCGATGCCCCGCCCTTGTCAACTCTTCATATGCCCGATTGGCGTAAAGCACTGTCCCCGTGCGCGAGGTCACCAAATAGGCTTCAGGCGCCGCCTCCAGCACTTTCATAAATAGTCCTGGTTCACCTTGGCTGCGCGCCATCAGACCAGGACGCGTGAGCGTTTCAATCTCATTCAGCTTTGAGGGTAATGCGCCGGTGGCCAGACCGTAAAATCCAATAAAGAGCAGGACGGCAATGCCGCCCACAAGAATGAGTCCGCTCAAACCCGCTCTCTCAGGCGTCAAAATAGCCCACAAGCCAATGGAAAGCGCCACAATAACCGACACGCCCATGAGCCAGGGCAACACCTCATTTCGCCGAAAAAAGTCCACCACGCCGCTCCAAAGAATTCGATCTTACAAGAACTTAGAGCTTTTTTGCGATTCAGTTAAGAGTGAAAACGCCCTTAAGAGACGCCCTGAGGCTTGGTTTTTCCGCCCAGACGCATCACATACCCGATGACCTTAGCCACAGCTTCATAATGCTCCGTTGGTACGGCGTCGTCAATTTCAACACTTGCATAAAGAGCGCGCGCCAATGGCGGGTTTTCTATGATCGGTATCTTATGATCTTCCGCAACTTCCCGTATGCGCAAGGCCACCTGATCAACGCCTTTAGCCAGACAAACCGGCGCCGCCATGGCGCCGCTGTCATATTTTAAGGCAACCGCGAAGTGAGTCGGGTTGACGATTACCACACTAGCATCAGGAACCGCCGCCATCATGCGCTTGCGCCCGCGCTCCATGCGGAGCTGCCTTAACTTGGCTTTAACGGCCGGATCGCCGTCCGATTGCTTATGTTCATCTTTCACATCCTGTTTGGTCATGCGTTGCTTTTTGGTAAATTGATACTTCTGATACATGAAATCAAAAACAGCAATCACAGCCAGTATTGCAAGCACGGCGCCCAACATCTCGGTGGCAAGTCCTTGGATGAAGGGAAGCAGCGAGGAGATATTCCAGGATATGATATTTGCAATTTGATCACGGTTAGGCCAAGTGATGGCAAACGCCACCACACCCACCAGCGTCATCTTGCCAAGGCCCTTGAAAAAGTTAACCAGCGCGGATAGTCCAAAAATACGCTTGAACCCTTTCAGAGGCGATATTTTATTCAATTTGGGTTTCATACGTTCTGCAGTGAAAACTGGTTTATGCTGAATCATATTCCCTGCAATCGCCGCAAGTAATAAAAGCCCCAGCGGCAAAGCCATCGCAATCACAACGCCCTCACCCAATTTTCTGACGACAATCATCAGACCCGCTCCCTCTACCGGCAAGGCATGAGGACGCGCAATGAAATCCAAAAACAATGCTGAAAGGTCACGCGCCAGACCGGCGCTCATAAAAGTAATCAATGCCGCCGTTGCCGCCAGAACGAACCAGGTATTGATTTCCTGACTCTTGGCAACCTCGCCTTTTTTATGGGCGTCCTTCAGCTTTTTATCTGTCGGATCTTCTGTTTTTTGAGATTCGTCTTTCTCATCGGACATTGAGCATACTCCACTTCATTTACACAAGGAACCTAAGCAGAAACGCTTCAAAATAGTCCATAAACCACATAATCATAGTACTGATAGTTAGAAAAAAAATGAGAAGTCCAAGCCAAATATTGGCCGGCATCGCAACAAAGAATATTTGCACCTGAGGCATCAAGCGCGACAACACGCCCACGCCCAAATAGAACAGTAACCCGACTGCTATAAATGGTGTAGCCAATTGCACGCCCAAAATAAATGTTTCCGATAGTGTGTTGACCATAAGACCTGAAAGCTGACTCCAATCAAGAGCTGCGCCAGGAGGAAACACTGAATAGGATTGATGCATCGCGCCAATCAGAAGGTGATGAAGATCCGTTACGAATATGAGCGTCATGATGGTTATTGACAAGAAAGACGCATAGATAGCGCTTTGAGAATCTTGAGCGGGATCAAAATTCTGCGCAAACGCGAGTCCGGTTTGAAATGCAATTATCGTACCCGCCACTTGCAAGGCGCTCATAACGGTGCGAGCCACCGCGCCTATGATGGCGCCGATAGTGACTTCCAGAATAATAGCACCGGCCAGAGCGAAGGGCGTATTGGGCATAGCTGGAAAAGAGGGCGCAACCACCGGCATGATCACGGCACTGACGCTCAAAGCAAGCACCAGTTTAACTTGCGAGGGGATAGCGGAAGACCCCAGAGCGGGGAACAGCATAAACATAGCTCCAAGCCGAGAAAAAACAGCAAGAAAAACGAACACATCGTTCGCAATCATGTCCTGGCTGATTGTGTAATTCATTATCGCCAGCTCCGCCCGCCGAATTACATTCCGGCAATACGTTGAGAAATTCGTTCCATAAACGAAGCCAGGGTGAGCCCCATAAATGGCATAAAAATGAGCAAGGAGATAAATATGGCCAAGATTTTCGGCACAAAAACGATGGTCATTTCTTGAACTTGGGTTAATGCCTGAAGCAAGGCGATCATGAGACCAACCAATAATGCGATCAGCATTACTGGTGAAGAAACTTGCAGCATCACCCAAATTGCGTCACGGGAAACATCCATGACATCACTTCCAGTCATCTTGCGTTTACCTTTCTGTAATCGCGCTAATTAAAGAGAATTTTTCTGGGTCCACAATGGACAAGCAGACCTGCAACCCTTCAGAATCAGATTGGCATGCGCATGATGCTTTGATAGGCTTCAATCACTTTATCTCGAACGGCAACAACCGTTTCCAATGTTACTTCAGCAGAGGTAATTGCGTTCACGACATCAATCATCTCAGCTTCATTGGCAAGAGAAGCCACGGTCATGTTTTCGCTTTGTTTACTCGTCTCGGCTGCGTCGCCAACCATCGTCTTGAGCATATCGCCAAAACTCTTCCCGGGCTTATTTTCATCCAGACTGGAAACACCTGTTGAGGGCGCTTTACTTTGCGCCATAACATCGCCATAGGCTTTGGAAGCTATCAGAGAATCAATAGACATTTTTTCTCCCTATAAATAATATTTTTTCGTCGGCGCCTTCTTCTTACGAACGGCGCAATAAGCTGATGGTCTGCGACATCATATTTCGCGATGCTTTAATCAGATTCAGATTGGCTTGAAACGTTTGTTGCGCATCCTTCATATCCATTGACTCAATCAAGCCGTTGACATTGGGCATCTGAATGTAGCCCTGCTCATCGGCGGCTGGATGGCCTGGACTAAAACGTTTTTGAAAAGGGGATTTATCAGAAACAGTTTTCGAAGCCGAAACCAGTTTAACTCCTATTTCCCGGTCCATAACGCTCTTAAATGAAGGTATCTGACGACGATATGGTTCCGCACCAGGGCCGGAAGGGGTACTCCCAGCATTGGCAAGATTTTGAGCAATCACCCGCATGCGCGACCCTTGAGCT
>JAJFIM010000075.1 GCA_021774995.1 Alphaproteobacteria bacterium
AGGAAAGCGTCCCCTCGAAAACCGCGTCAAAACCGGCACGGATGGCTAGTTCACCATGGCGAAACGCAAAAGCCGCGCGTCTTCCGCGGCGACGGAACTTGAGAAAAAGCCGGTAGAGGAACTGACAAAAGCCCAAGCGAAAATAGAATTGACGCGCCTGATGTTTGAAATCAGCCGACATGACCAAGCCTATCATCAAAATGATTCCCCGCTTATATCTGACGCCGACTATGATGCATTGCGGGCGCGCAATGACGCCATTGAGGCGCGTTTTCCAGAGCTTGTTCTGCCTAATAGCCCGAATGCCAGGGTGGGCGCCGCGCCGGCTGAGAAATTTGAAAAAGCTCCCCACGCCCGCCCCATGCTCTCTCTTGGGAATGCGTTTGACGCTGAAGACGTTAAGGAATTCCGTGAACGCATCAAACGATTTTTAAATCTGAAAGACGAACCTCTTGTCATCACGGCGGAACCAAAAATTGACGGCGTATCGGCGAATTTGCGTTACGAGAAAGGCAAATTCGTGCTGGGCGCCACGCGGGGCGATGGGCAGG
Organism: Alphaproteobacteria bacterium; assembly: GCA_021774995.1. Lineage (GTDB taxonomy): Bacteria > Pseudomonadota > Alphaproteobacteria > SMXP01 > SMXP01 > JAJFIM01. Next base: position 552 of record JAJFIM010000075.1, read on the forward strand.
TTGGGGAGAATATCACTGAAAATATTCGTACACTGAAAGATATACCCCAAGAAATAGAGAGCGGAAATTTTCCGGAAATTGCCGAAATACGCGGCGAAGTATATATGCGCCACGATGATTTTGCCGCGCTAAATCAACGCCAGAAAAAAGACGGAAAGCCGGTTTTCGCCAACCCGCGCAACGCGGCGGCCGGATCATTGCGCCAGCTCGATTCGCGTATTACCGCCGCGCGGCCATTGCGGTTTTTTGCCTATGCCTGGGGCGAGATGTCGGCGCTGCCCGCCAATACGCAAATGGGCATGATCAATCAAATCAAGTCTTGGGGGTTTCAAACCAGCGATCTTATGAAGCGCTGCGAAAGTCTGGAAGATCTTCTGGGTCACTATCAGGCAATAGAGGAAAAGCGGGCGGGTCTCGGCTACGATATTGACGGCGTGGTCTATAAAGTGGATCGGTTGGATTGGCAGGAGCGCCTGGGCTTTGTGTCGCGCGCGCCGCGCTGGGCCATTGCCCATAAGTTTTCACCTGAACAAGCGACCACGTTGATTGAAAACATCGACATTCAGGTGGGGCGGACAGGCGTGCTCACCCCCGTGGCCAAATTGCACCCCGTTACGGTGGGCGGGGTGATGGTGTCAAACGCCACGCTGCACAATGAAGATGAAATTGCCCGCAAAGACATCAGGGTTGGCGACCAAGTCGTGGTTCAGCGCGCTGGCGACGTGATTCCGCAAGTGGTCAGCGTCGTGATGGATAAGCGGCCGAAAAATTCGGCGCCATATGAGTTTCCGGTAATCTGTCCCGTGTGCGGCTCACATGCGGTGCGCGAAACGGACCCTAAAACCGGCAAAGCGGAATCCGCGCGCCGCTGCACCGGAGGATTGATCTGTTCGGCGCAGGCCGTGGAACGGCTCAAACATTTCGTCTCACGCAACGCCTTCGATATTGAAGGCTTGGGCGAAAAGCAAATAGCCGCGTTTTGGGAAGAGGGATTGGTTAAATCGCCTGCGGATATCTTTCGCCTGAAAATGCGGGAAGAGGCGGGTGAAATCAAATTGAATGCGCGCGAAGGCTGGGGCGCAACATCAATCGCGAATCTCTTCGCGGCTATTCAGGCCCGTAATACAATCGGTTTGGACCGTTTTCTCTTTGCCTTGGGCATACGCCACATTGGCGCGGCGACGGCCAGGACTTTGGCGAAAGCCTACGGATCTGAAAAAGCGTTCAGCGAAGCTATGCGCCTTGGCCAGGACAGACAGAGCGAGGTCTATGCGGATCTCTTGAATATTGACGGCATAGGCGAGGTGGTGGCCGACGCCCTTCTTGATTTTTACGCCGAGCCTCATAATCAGGAGGTGCTTGAGAAATTATTGACCGAGATTACCGTTGAAGATTTTGATATGCCCGATGAGACCAGCCCGGTGGCAGGTCAGACCGTGGTCTTTACCGGATCGCTGACCCGCATGACCCGCAATGAGGCCAAAGCCCGCGCCGAGGCTCTGGGGGCTAAAGTTTCCGGATCAATATCGAAAAAAACTGATATCGTCGTTGCGGGACCCGGCGCCGGATCAAAGCTTGATAAAGCCCGCGCCCTCGACATCACCATTCTTGATGAAGACGAATGGTTGAGCCTCATTGAAGGAGCGACTTCATGAATCCGGAACTCAACCATCCCTCGCTAGAGGGCCGCGTTATTATCATCACCGGCGGCGCCCGCGGACTTGGGTGGACGATGAGCGAAGCGCTTTTAAAAGCGGGCGCTAAAATTGTGATAACGTGCGCGCGCAGCCAAGATGAACTGTCGCATGCGCAAAGAGAAGCTGAAAAAATTGCTGGTCCCGATCGCGTGCTCACTCTCCAGGCCGATGTGACTGAGTGGCAAGACTGCGAACGCGTGGTTGCGGAAACGCATACCCGTTTTGGCGCCCTCCATGTGTTGATCAACAATGCGGCCCGCGGTCCGATTGAAATCAATCCAAACGCGCTTCAGCATCGGTTGAAGTTTTGGGAAGCTTCGGTAGACGGCTGGCGTATTATTTTTGACACGAATGTCAATGGGGCCTTCTTTATGGCGCGCGCGGCGGCGCCTCATTTTATTGAACAAGGTTTTGGAAAGATCATCAATATATCGACGACGTTAAAGAACATGGCGCACCAAGGCAGCTCGCCCTACGGTTCGTCCAAGGCGGCGCTCGAGGCGGCGGGATTAAGCTGGGTAAAAGATCTGGAAGGCACGGGCGTTACGGTAAATGTGATTGAACCCGGCGGCGGCGCCGACACGGCGCTGATCCCCGGCGGCGTGATTGGCGCGCGCGCGCCCCGCCTTCTGTCGCCTTCAGTCATGGCGGCGCCGGCGCTTTGGCTATGTTCGGACCTGTCGAACGGCGTAACGGCCAAACGCTATATTGGAAAAAACTGGCTTCCCGATGCGCCGCTTGCCCAAGCCGAAGCGCAAGCGCGCTGCCCTAGCCATGAATACCCCACGATCATGTGATGCTTGGAACCGCGTGGAGGTTTTATTAAAGCGCCCGCGCGGCGCGTTTCAGCCATGACGCGGTTGTCTCATCCACCAGGGGTGTGAGCTTGTCGCGCACGCGCGCGTGATAAGCGTTGAGCCAGCCGATTTCGGAATCTGTGAGCAAGCTCTGATCGACCAGGCTTAAATCGAGGGGTGCGAGGGTGAGCGTTTCAAATCCCATCATGGGGCGCATGCCGCCCTCTATGTCTTGGGCCGGGGTGACGCACACCAGGTTTTCAATGCGAATGCCGTAGGCGCCCGCTTTATAAAATCCAGGTTCATTGGAGATGACCATGCCCGGCGCCAGGTCAATGCCCGACGCGCGTTTGGAAATTCCCTGCGGTCCTTCGTGTACGGAGAGGTATGCGCCGACGCCGTGGCCCGTGCCGTGATCGTAATCGAGGCCCTGGTCCCAAAGGGCTTTGCGGGCCAGGATATCCAATGCTTCGCCCGACGTGCCTTTGGGGAACCGCGCGGCGGCGAGCGCGATATGGCCCTTGAGCACGCGGGTGAACCGGTCGCGCATTTCCGCGCTGGGGTTGCCGATGGCGATGGTGCGGGTGACGTCGGTCGTGCCGTCCAGATATTGACCGCCGGAATCGAGCAAAAAAAGTTCACCGTCTTGAAGACGCCTATTGCTGGCTTTGGTGACGCGGTAATGCACAATGGCGCCGTGCGGTCCCGATCCGGAGATGGTGTCAAAGCTGATGTCCTGAAGAGCACCGGTCTCCTGGCGATAGCCCTCCAGCCGGGTCACCGCGGTGATTTCATCCACCGCACCGTTTTGGGCATTTTGATCAAGCCAGCATAAAAACCGGGTCAGAGCCGCGCCGTCGCGCAGATGGGCTTGGCGCACGCCTTCCAGTTCCACGTCATTTTTGATGGCTTTGGGCAGAAAACACGGGTCGGCGCGTTTCATAATCTCAGCGCCGGCCGCTTTCAGGCGATTGAATATCCAAACGGCGGCGCGGGCCGGGTCGAGAAGAACGGCGCCCGCGCTTTGCCCAAGCGCATCCAATGCGCCGCCAAAATCCTCCGGCTTGCTGATCGTTACGTCTTGACCCAGATGCCCGCGAATCTCATCCGTGATTTTGCGGGGATCGGCGAACAACGCGGCCGCGCCATCGGCATGCAAAATGGCAAAGCTTAAGGGCAGAGGCGCATGAGCGACATCGCCGCCGCGGATATTGAAAGCCCAAGCAATGGAATCGGGTGTTGTGAGCACGACGGCCTCTGCTTTGGCTTTGCTGATCGCCTTGCCGATTTCTTCCCGTTTGGCCTCAGCGGATTTGCCGGCGTAGCGCAACTCGTGAACGCGAAATGGCGCTGAAGGCGGGTCCGGTTGGTCCGTCCAAACGGCGTCAATTGGATTGGAAACGGCCACCAAATTCGCGCCCGCGCGCTTGCATGCTTTGGAGAGTTGACTATGACCGTTGAGCGTATGCAGCCATGGGTCATAGGCCAGTTTTTGTCCTTGCGCGAGGGCGCTCTCCAGCCATTTATGGGGCGGCGTGTCCTCCACAGGGACAATTTCAAGGCCGGACTCTTTCAACTGGTTTTGCGCTTGCAAGATATAACGGCCGTCGACGAACAGGGCGGCGCGGTCTTTAAAAATAATCGCCGTACCCGCCGACCCGGCAAAACCCGTGACCCAAGCCAGCCGCTCGGCGCAAGCGGGAAGATACTCATTTTGATACGCATCCGCATGGGGAACGATAAAACCATCCAGATCGCGCCGCGCCAATTCCGCCCTGAGGGCGGCTAAATGGTCGGGCGCTTCCGCTTGGGGGGCTGTGTCTTCAAAACTTTGCCACATCTGATTCTCTCGTGTGTTGCCAAGTGCTTAACTTGAGCCATGCAAAAAACGCATGGCTGATTCAACCAATTTCCCTCTACTCCCGGCCATGTTGCAGTGCCACATAAGACCTCGAAGCGGCCAGGATAAAGGTGTCCGAAATGGCGTCGCTGGAAAGAGAGGTCTGACATGAATATCTTAAGAGCACATAACACGGCAACCGATCACTTTGGTGATTTCATTATTGCCCTTTTCACCGCCTTAAAGAATGGAGTACGCACTCTTTTCTCTTCACGGCGCGATGATGACGATGAGGGCTATGTAATGAACGCGACCAAGCGTCAGACTTCTTCCACGCGTAATAGAAATAAGCCGCGTATTTTGGATGCGCGGGAAGATCGCGCCAGCCGGCGCAGCATGCGTAATTTGCTGATCTGACGGCGCGTGCTTGTTACGTTAACCCCTTAACCCGTCATCCCAGAAGCTAGTTTGCCCAAATCTTAGATTTGGTTGGCAAACTGAGCTATCTGGGAACCATGGCGGCTGGTTTAGCACTCGGAGTTATGTATCCCTGCTCTAACATTCGCCGCCAAAAACTTTTGGTTTTTGGGCTCATGTAACGTCTGGGATGACGCCGTGTGATTGATGGGTATGTGACCTAAAGCCCGGGCGTAACGCTCTACATTCAACGCGCGAGGATGAGGGTCGACCAGTCATCCAGAATGATACGGTGGCGGAGCGCCAGGCCTTGGTGGCCATAGGCGTTCCGCACCCAATTTTCCTGGGTTTTGAGCAATCCGGAAAGAATAACGATGCCGCCGGGCGCCGCGATTTGCGCCAGGGCTGGGGCGAGCTTCACAAGGGGGCGCGCCAAAATATTCGCACTCACCAGATCAAAGGGGCCGGCGCCGACCAGACGCGGATGGCGCACGCCATTGGCTGTGACCGCTTTTATCAAAGGGCTCACGTCATTTATGCGGGCGTTGGCGCGGGCGGTTTCCACGGCAATGGGATCTATATCGCTGACCCAGACTTTGCAGCGCCACAGTTTTGCCGCGGCAATGCCCAGCACGCCGGACCCGCATCCCAGATCGAGCGGATTGCGGATGGCTCTTGACTTTGCGAGCCATTCCAGCGCCAAGAGGCAGCCCATCGTCGTGGCGTGGTGGCCGGTGCCAAAGGCCAAACCCGCTTCGATGAGGATCGGCAGGGCGCCGGGCGGCGCGTCCGTTTCATGCGCCTTCGTTGTGATCAGCAGCCGTCCCGCCCGCACCGGTTTCAGACCTTCTTGTGATTTCCTGACCCAGTCAGTGGGCGCCAAGGGGAGGAGGGTAAAGGGGAGCGCGGCGATGACGGGCTCAAGCAAAGATATGATGCGCGCCGCCGGGGGTTTGCCCTCATAAAGAACGCGCAATTGAAACGCGTCCCCTTTGCCCAATTCGAACTGAGAGACGGCCAGCGCTTGCGGAAAAGGGGCGTCGCTCAAAGCTCGCGCCGCCGCATCAACCATATCGCGCGGCGCGGCCAGTTCCAGACACCAAATTTCAGGCGTGTTTTTCGAAACGCTCATTGGCATGGTGATTCAAGGGCGTTCGACAAAAGCGGCCATGACTTTCTTTGAGCCGGTTTTTTCAAAGACGACCGTGAGCTTGTTGCCGTCGACATGTGCGATTGACCCATAGCCAAATTTTTGATGGAAGATGCGCTCGCCTTTTGAGAAATCGCCGCCCGCCTGTTCCGGCTTGGAAGATTGAGCGCTCCCCCCCAAGAGGGGCGCGCGGCGCGCCGATTGCTGCAACCGGCGCCATCCCGGGCTGTTGTAAGAACTGGCGAAGCTGGGCTCTTGATCAAAAGAGCCGGCGCCTTCTTCAAACATCGCTGATGCGCCCGTATTTCCGTAAAGACCGGGATCGGCCTCAGTTTCGATATGGTCAACCGGCAACTCGTCGATAAAGCGCGACGGAATCGTGCTGGTGTGTTGATTATAAAGAAAGCGGTTAGCGACAAAGGAAATTTTGGCTTCTTCCTTGGCCCGCGTCAGCCCGACATAGGCCAGGCGGCGCTCTTCTTCCAGGCCCTTATTGCCGCTTTCATCCATTGTTTTTTGACTGGGAAACAAACCTTCCTCCCAGCCCGGCAGAAATACGATGGGAAATTCTAGCCCCTTGGCGCCGTGCAATGTCATCAGGGAGAGCTTCTCGCCGGTTCCCGTGTTGGCGCTTTCCATAACCAATTGAATGTGCTCGAGAAAACCACCAAGATTCTCAAATTCGTCCATGGAGTGAATAAGTTCTTTGAGATTTTCGACCCGTCCCGGTGCGTCTGCGGCTTTATCATTCTGCCACATTTCCATATAGCCGGATTCTTCCAGCACCATTTCCGCCAATTCCGTATGCGGCAACGCGCCGGCCTGTTCTCTCCACCTTTGCCAATTCATCAGGAACTGCGTCAGGGATTTCTTAGCCCTCGAAAGTTCATCGGTCTCAATGAGATGTTGCGCCGCGCGCAGAAGCGGAATATTGGCGCCGCGCGCCGTTTTGTGAAGCGCTTGCAGGGCCGCTTTTCCAAGGCCTCTCTTGGGCTTGTTGAGAATGCGTTCAAACGCCAGATCGTCGTCCGGCTGATGGATGATGCGCAGGTAAGCGATGGCGTCGCGTATTTCCGCGCGTTCGAAAAAGCGCGGACCCCCGATCACCCGGTACGGGATGGCCAGTTCAATAAACCGTTCTTCAAAGGAGCGCATCTGATGGCTGGCGCGCACCAGGATCGCGATATCCTCCAGCGAGCGCTTGGAGTGCTGATAAGATTCAACGTCATCGCAGATCGCGCGCGCCTCTTCGCGATTGTCCCACACACCGCGCACCGTCACCTTCTGGCCGCCTTGCCTTTCCGTCCATAGTGTTTTGCCCAGGCGGTCCTTATTTGCGGCGATGAGACCCGAGGCGGCGCCCAAGATATGCTCTGTCGAGCGGTAATTGCGCTCCAGACGAACGGTTTCTGCGCCGGGAAAATCTTTCTCGAACCGCAGAATGTTTTCAACTTCCGCGCCCCGCCAGCCATAGATGGATTGATCGTCATCTCCCACGCAGCAGATATTCTTGTTTTTCTGAGCCAGCAGGCGCAGCCACAGATATTGCGCGACATTGGTGTCCTGGTATTCGTCGACCAGAATATATTTGAAGCGCCGCTGGTAATCTTCCAGAAGGTCGGGATGGGCCGTGAACAAGGAAATGCACTCAAGCAAAAGGTCGCCGAAATCGGCTGCGTTCAGAATTTTCAACCGTTCCTGATACTGACGATAAAAATCTGCGCCTTGGCCTTCCGCAAATGAATAATTTTGTTTGTCGCTGAGTTGGCTGGGCCTCAGCGCTTTGTTTTTCCAGTCGTCAATCAGACCGGCCAGCAGCTTGGCGCTCCAGCGTTTGGAATCAATGGACGAGGCTTCCAGCAATTGCTTCAACAGGCGGACCTGATCGTCCGCGTCGATGATTGTGAAATTGCTTTTTAAGCCCGCCAGCTCGGCGTGGCGACGCAGGATTCTGGCCCCGATGGCGTGAAAGGTCCCAAGCCAGACCATACCCTCCACCGCGTCGCCGATCAAAGCGCCGATGCGGGTCTGCATCTCGCGGGCGGCTTTATTGGTGAAGGTGACCGCCAGAATTTGTCCGGGCCACGCCTTGCCAGATTGCAGCAGATAGGCCAATCGCGTGGTCAGCACGCGGGTTTTGCCGGTGCCCGCCCCGGCCAACACGAGTACCGGGCCTTCCGTGGCTGCGACGGCTTTTTTTTGCTCAGGATTGAGCGCGGCGACCCATGACGGCGCTTCTCCAATGGGGAGCGCTTCCTCTCGGTCCGCAACCGGGTCTCCCGCGCGGTTTTCTGTCATTTTCGACTGTGGCATGATTCTCTCAAGTGTAGGATAACATGGATCAATTGTGACTTTCCACATGGGCTTGAATCAGCGCCTGGTTGAAAAAGGAGAGGCAGGCATTGCGGCGCACAAGTCCGATGGCGGCCTCATTTTCCTCATTCATCACCACGACTGTATCTATGTTGTTCGCATCCATGAGCGCAAAGACTTTTTTCAAATTGTCATTTTCTTTGAGCGTCGGGGGAGAGGTTTCATCCATATCCTCAGGGTCGTACCCGCTGAAATCACGGGTCATGACGTCGCGCACGGTGATGATATGCAGGAGAGCGTCTTGCGGCCCCTCGCGCAAGCGAAACCCCCTTTGCTCGATTTGCCAGTGGAAAAAGCTTTTTCCGATCACGGCCTGGGTGAGAAAAGTGGCGATTGATACGGACACCATAAGCGCAATGGCGACCTCATATTCGCGCACCAGTTCAAAGGCGATCAGCGTCGTCGAGATAGGCGCGCCCAATATAGCCGCCGCAACGGCGCCCATGCCGACAATGGCGTAAAAGCCCTCGCTTGCGGATAATTCCGGAAAGACGGCCCCTGCGACGAGGCCAAACGCGCTGCCGGTCATGGCGCCCAGATAAAGCGCCGGACTGAAGACCCCGCCGCCAAAGCGCCCCGCCAGCGTGATGGCGGTCGCCGCAATCTTGGCGCCGATCAGCGCGATCAGCAGTCCAAACGGAAACAATCCTTTGAGCGCCGCATCGGTCGCCTGATAACCAACGCCGAGTATTTGCGGAAAAACAATCGCGATGGCGCCCACAAGAAATCCGGCGATGATCGGTTTAGCCCATAATGGAATCCCGAATTTTTTCGATACGTCATGCGCGACATGTTCAACCAGGATGCTGGATTTCAAAAAGATGATGGCGACAATGCCGCAGATGAGACCCAACAAGGCGAAGGCTGGAAGTTGAGCGTAAGATTCCATGTCAAAGGAAGGAACGATAAAAGCTGGAAACTCTCCGAGATGAATTCTGGTGATGATTGTGGCCATGACGCTGGCGATTACCACCGGCGCAAAAACGCTTAAGGCGTAATGGCCCAGGATCACTTCAAGCGCAAACAGAACGCCGGCCAGAGGCGTGTTAAAGGATGCCGAGACGGCCGCCGCCGCGCCGCATGCTAAAAAGGTGCGCGCGGCGATCGGCGGGTAGCCAAGGCGAAAAGACAAAAAAGAAGAGAGTGAAGCCCCTAAATGCACTGCCGGTCCTTCACGTCCCGCACTGGCCCCGGCCCCTAGCGACACCCCTGAAGCGAGTGCGCTCAAAAGACCGGTCGACAGAGAAACGCGGCCCGCGCGCAATCCCCGCGCCTCAATCACATCGGCAACGCCCTGGGGTCGTTCGTCGGGCAGGGCGCCGTATCGTTTCCCGAGAGTGAGCAACAGGCCAACCACCACCCCGCCCAAAGTCGGCGCCAACAGGACATGCAGCCAAGAAAGGTTTGCGGCGGCGGTGTATAATTGTTCAGCGGCAACGCCATAAGCTGACCACTGCACCCCTGCAATGAGGAGGCGAAAGCCGATCACAGCATATGCCGTGATAATGCCGATGAGCAGCGCCAGGAGCCAGATCACCGGTTGCCATTCTTTGCCGATGGCCGACAGACTGCGATGGAGAAACGAGCTCACCGTGCCCAGCCCATGGTTCTCCTGATCGGTTGAATCCTCCATCATGTGCGGCCCCTCGCGCGGTTGCTTCTCTCAAGATGGATAAACCGAAGCTGAAGAATTGGCAATCGGCTGATCTCTTGGGGTATACTTGTCCCTGCGGTCAAATGCATATTCAGACGGGTGTCGGACAGGCCATGAACCATCAGCAAGGCAATGTTTCAGAGGCGGTGCGCGCTCTGCAAGCCCAGTTTGGCGCGCGCGTGTCCGTTTTACCGGATATTTGCGCGGCCCATGGGCGGGATCTGTCGCTTCACCCCGGCATGCCGCCCGATGCGGTCGCGTTTCCCGAATCAACTGAGGAAGTTGCGCAGATTGCCCGTCTGTGCAGTGCGCACCATACGCCGATGATCCCATTCGGCGCGGGCACGTCTCTGGAGGGCCATGTTGCGGCGGTGCGCGGCGGGGTCAGCGTGGATCTGTCCGGCATGAACAAAGTTCTAGAAGTCGGGCAACAGGATCTTGACTGCCTGGTGGAAGCGGGCGTGACGCGCCAGCAACTCAACGCGGATTTGCGCGATACGGGGCTGTTCTTCCCCGTTGATCCGGGGGCCGACGCTAGCTTTGGCGGCATGTGCGCCACCGGCGCGTCGGGCACGAATGCGGTGCGTTATGGCACCATGCGGGAAAACGTCCTTGGACTGACGGTCGTATTGCCTTCGGGAGAAATTATCGAAACGGGGGGGAGGGCGCGCAAATCCTCCGCCGGCTATGACCTCACGCGCCTTTTTATCGGTTCTGAAGGCACGCTCGGGTTTATCACCAAAGTTCGCCTTCGACTAACAGGCATACCGGAATCGATCTCAGCGGGTCTGTGCGCGTTTGATGATATGGAGGGCGCGGTGAACGCGGTCATTTTGACCATCCAGATGGGGTTGCCCGTGGCGCGCATCGAATTGCTGGATGAAAAAGCCGTGCGGGGATGCAATGCGTATTCTCATCTGGATATGGAAGAAAAGCCGACATTGTTTTTGGAATTTCATGGCAGCCCGCAAAGCGTGAAAGAACAGGCGGAGCGCTTTGGCGAGATTTCCCTTGAGCATGGCGGGGGGGCTTTTGAGTGGGCGACGCGCGAAGAGGAGCGCAACCGCCTATGGACGGCGCGCCATAACGCTTTTTATGCGGGGCTGAATATGCGCCCGGGTTCAAAAGCGCTGACAACGGATGTGTGCGTTCCCATCTCCCGGCTTGCTGATTGCATCCTGGAAACCAAAGCCGATATTGGGGACTCAGCTTTGATCGCTCCTCTGGTCGGCCATGTCGGGGACGGCAATTTCCATCTTGTGTTTTTGATCGACCCGGATAGTGCGGAGGAGGAGCGCGAAGCCAATCGCCTGAATGATCGCCTGGTGCTGCGGGCGCTGGCCATGGGCGGCACATGCACCGGCGAGCACGGCGTTGGGCTGGGGAAAAAGGCCCTGCTGGCGCAAGAACACGGCTCGGCCCTGGGTCTGATGCGGACGTTGAAACACGCCATAGATCCACAAGACCTTATGAATCCGGGTAAAATTCTCCCTTAAATCTCCCTGGCGGCTGAAATCTATCTCTGAATTTTAAGATGAGTTAAAACGATTGACGCGGCCATTTATTTATATAACTATATAGTTATGGAACAAATCGGTTATATCAATGCGCAAGCAAATCTCGACGCCGTCTTTGCGGCCCTCGCCGATCCGACACGCCGCGCAATACTGACGCGGCTTGCGGATGGCCAAGCCTCAGTAAATGAGATCGCAGCGCCATTTGAAATTAGCCAGCCGGCGGTATCAAAGCACCTGAAAGTGCTGGAGCGGGCGGGGTTGATTGAGAGGGACATTGACGAACAACGCCGCCCCGCGAGATTGAAGGCTGAAAAGATGGCGCTGGCGGTCGACTGGCTGACTGAATTTAAAGCCTTTTGGGGGACGAGCTTTGACCAACTCGATAACGTCCTCGTCAAACTGAAACAGACGCAAGCAAAGGAAGAAAACCATGAGTGAATTGCCGGAATATGTACTTGAGCGCATTTTCGACGCGCCGCGCGCATTGGTTTGGCGCGCCTGGACGGACCCTGAATTGCTCTCAAATTGGTATGGCCCCGGCGTAGAAACGATCATTCATAAATTTGACCTGAAACCCGGTGGTGAGTGGCTCAACGAGATGAAAATGGGCGACAACTCAATGCTGAGTAAAGTTGTTTTCAAAGAAGTGGCGCCGCTGGAACGGCTCGTTTGGCATCACCACTCCTCTACGGATTCTGAGTGGAACTCTGTATCAAATCCAAAGATGCCGGACTGGCCGCGCGTGCTTTTAACGACCGTGACATTTGTAGATGAAGGTTCCAAAACTAAGGTGACGCTGACCTGGGCGCCATATGAGTCGAGCGACGCTGAAATCGCCTGTTTTGCCGGCGCCGTCAGCATGATGGGCAAAGGGTGGGAAAGCGGTTACGCGATTATGGACGCGCTGCTCGCGGAGTTGCAGGCGGAAAATACGTGAGGGGAATGCGATGAACGATAAAAATATTGACGGCGTTCACTGGAGTTTCTGGGTAATCGGCGCCGTTGCGCTTATCTGGAATCTTATGGGCGTCATGAATTTCTTTGTACAGATGAATTCGGACGCGGGTTGCCAAAATGCCTGAATCGTTTCGCGCCATCGTCGACGCCAGGCCCGTTTGGGCCACGGTCGCTTTTGCCATAGCCGTTTTCGGTGGCGCGCTTGGCGGCCTTCTGCTGCTGCTCAGAAAGTCGGCTGCGCAATATATGTTTATCGCGTCTTTTCTTGGCGCGATTGTGCAAGTGACGACGACCCTTGGCCAGGTCAGTGCGGTAATCGGCGTCGGAGCTTCGTTG
>JAJFIM010000076.1 GCA_021774995.1 Alphaproteobacteria bacterium
GTGCGGCCGGCCGGACCCCGAATTTCCTCCATCACATTGCCGACTTTGTCAGAGTCGAGAAGCTGGTTGAGTAATCTCTCCGTCGCTTCGTAAGAGCCAAGAACGGATCCGGTTGATGACATCTGAGACACAAACTCGACCATGAGTCTGTCAACCAGGGAGGAATTCACATTTCCCAGATTGGACATCACTTGCGAGACTTCCTTGACCTCCTCTTCGTCAAGTAAAGTCCAAATTTGAGCGCCATGCTCGTCTCCTAAGGATAGGAGAAGAATGGCCGCTTTTTCCGCGCCGCTTAAATGGCGCGGATCATCAACGACTTTGAGTGCTTTACCTCCCGCCATTTTTTGTCCTTATGCTTCGTGGAGCCAGCCGCGCAGGATGGCAACGGATTCTTCCGGGTGCGCGCTCACCAGCTCCCCGACTTTTTTAACGGACGTGTCTTTGACGGCGCCGTCAATTTGCGAAATATCAAGATTTGATAAGGGGCCGGCGCTCACTGGAGGCGGCAGGGCCGCAGTATGCCCCCCTGTGGCGGCTGAACTGTCTTGCGGCGCAGTTAATTGCGCGGCGTCCGCGCCGCCCGCCGCCGCCAGAGCGGGCGCAGGACCAAGACCGGCAGGCGTTCCCACACGGCTCAGCATTGTCCGGAACACCAGGAGAAGGATGACGGCAACAATGACCAAGGCGACGATTTCGCCAATTCGCATATAATCATCGCTGGTCAGCCCCAAAAAAGGTTCGCTAATTTCGACTTCTTCTGCTGGAGGGCTTTGCGCGAATTGTAGGTTGAGGACTTCGAGGGTGTCTCCGCGTTCTTCGTTGTAACCGATGGTGGAGCGCACAAGGGCGGTGATCCGGTCCATCTCTTCTTGAGTGCGCGGTTGGTAGTCCTGTGATCCATCGGCCGCTTGCATATAGGTTCCGTCAATGGCGACGGCGACGGAGAGGTGCTTCACCTGACCCGCTTCTTGCGTTTCCGTTTTAGTCGTTCGGGAGATTTCAAAATTGACGGTTTCTTCAGTGCGGTTGCTGTTGGAGGAGGACTTCGTTGCATCAGCGCCGCTCGCGGCGTCCGTTTCAGGTAAATTATTTGTCACCGATACGCCTTCAGATTGGGCTTTTTCCGAGTCATTTGCCGATTCTTCAATGGTCTGCGTGGAGCGCGCCACTTGGCTTTCCGGATCATAGGTTTCTGATTGCAAAACAACGCGGTTGAAGTCGATTTCAGCATTGACTTGAACGCGCACTTTATCCGGTCCGACAATGCGCGACACAATTTCTTCGACCTGCCGTTGAGTGTGGCGCTGGAATGAAGCTGTGCGTTCTTCTAGCGAGGCGGCAAAAGCGGCTTGCGTATCTTCACCGCTCGCGCTGGCAAGCAGGTTCCCTTGTTGGTCTATAATGGAGATATGGTTTGGGCTAAGTGATGGAACTGCTGAAGCAACCAGGTTCTGTATGGCTTGAACCTGAGAAGCGCTCATTTGGCCGGTGCGCCCTGAGATCATGATAGACGCCGTGGGTTCGCGTTTGTCTTTGCCGAATAGCGAGCGTTCGGGCAAAACCAGATGAACGCGGGCGCTGTTAACAGTTTTTAAAGAAGCGATAGTTCGAGAAAGCTCCCCTTCCAATGCGCGTAAACGATTTATATTTTGAACGAAACTTGTTGTGCCGAGCATGTCGGTATTATCGAAAATTTCATATCCAACAGACCCTCCGCTGGGCAGGCCTTCGCCCGCCAAATCCATGCGTAACCGCAGAGTTTGGTCCTTGGGGGCAAAGATCATGGCGCCGTTGCCTTTGACTTCATAAGGAACGCCAATTTGATCCAGGCGCTGCATGATGCGCCCGGCGTCATCAAGATCAAGGCCCGAATAGAGAAGTGACATTGGCGGTTGGGAGAGCCGGAAAATAATCAGCATCAATCCGATCAGGACTGCCGCCGTGACGCCAATGATTGTGCCTAACTTGGCAAAACCTAAGTTATTAATAAAGTCTTTCAACCTTCAACACCCCAAAACAAAATACTTACGCCACAAATCCGGATTCTCCGGTTTTTACGCGCCTTGGATTCTTGTGAAGAGGAATCGTCGTTGAGAAAACATCTCAATTTTTGGCGCGACGTTTTTTACATGGGCAGATTTTGCCCATCTTGAGGTGTAGAAACTCCTAACAAGTTGAAAAAAGTTTTTCTCTTAATTTATATGATATGGGCTGCGGCCATAAAAAAGCCGGCAAATTTCTCTGCCGGCTTTTTCAAATTATTGTTCAGGGTTTATGAATCCGGAACCCGGTATTGCTGAATGCGCGTTGTCCGTAGGCCCGGAAGGCCATATCGGTCAATGGCGTCTTGCCATGTTGAAAATTCTTCTACGGTGAGCTGATATTTCTCGCAAGCGTCTTCCAGCGTCAACAGGCCGCCGCGCACAGCCGCAACGACTTCCGCTTTGCGCCGAATGACCCACCTTTTGGTGTTGCTTGGGGGCAGGTCCCCTAATGTTAGGGCGGCCCCGTCAGGTCCGACAACATAGTTCACCTTGATTGTGTGTTGCTCCACCATTTATCTACCAACTCCTCACTCATTACTAAGGATAACTTTAGCGCAAGGCCTTTAAAAAAATGTTGAAGCGTAAGGTTAATCTGTAGCTAATTGCCAAGATAAATACCTGTCCGATAATGGGGCGCCCAAGTGCTCTTAGGCGCCCCATTTCAGATTATCGTTTGATCCGGATCAATTCATCGAGCATCTCATCGGCTGTCGTGATGATCTTGGTCGATGCCGAATAGGCCCGCTGGGTTCTGATCAGGCCGGTAAATTCCTCGCCCAGGTCGACGCTGGAAGCTTCTAAAGCTCCCGCCGCTATCAGGCCCGCGCCGGCCGTTCCTGGTTGCTTGAGGTTAAACGCTCCTGATTCATTGGTGACGACATAGGCATTTCCCTGTTCGGAGGAAAGCCCGTTTGGATTAACAAATGTCGCCACAGGCAATTGATAGATTTGGCGTTGAATGCCATTGTCGAAAAGAGCCACGACAAACCCTTGGTCGTCAACGCGCACGCCGGTTAAATTTCCGAACACCGCGCCGTTCACTTGCGTGGAAATCAGAGTGGACGGACTGTCAAATTGCGTGAAGCCGCCCGCGGCTCCGGGCTGACCCAGATCTAATGTCACGCTTTGAGCGTCAATTCCAAGCGCCGTTCCCCAGGCGAACTGGCCCGGGCCCGGCGCGGCGCCGGAGGCAAGGAAATTCAGGTTTGTCGGCAACGTTGTGGCGGCGGGATCGATCAGACCATCGGCTGTGAAGGCGAGAATGCCAGTGGAAATTTGCCCATCGACAAAAGGGGCGCCGGCATTGATGTCTGTGGCGGGCGTAACATGTAATTCGGCGTTCCATTGATTTGGAACGGAGCTCTTCAGCAGAGAAATGGTGACGGTGCGAAATCCGCCCTTGCTGTCAAACAATTGAAAGGAACGTTGAAAATCAGGCGCCACAGCGCCCGACGCCATATTGGTTCCTGATACGCCGGCGGCATAGGTGGCTTCCGCCGCAGAGATGGGCTGGCTGGAGAGCAGGTTGGCGTTGAGGGTGACGAGGTTTGTGGATTCAGCCGTGCCGCCCAATTGGTTGATATTGACCGATTCCAATGCCGTCAGGTCACTGGGGTTGGCCGTCACAGTGCCATCTGCGGCAACCGGCCAGCCTTGGAGGTAGTAACCGGCCGAGTTTTGCAAGAACCCTTGGGCGTCGGTTGAGAAGGAGCCGGCGCGCGTAAAGAGGAAGCGTCCCGTGGAACTGGTGTTGACAGAATTGGGGGATACCGTGAAGAACCCATTCCCTGAAATACCCAGATCCGTTGCGGATGTGGTGTTTTGCAACAAACCTTGTTCATCGACCAAGGCCCGGGCAAATGCGCGGACGCCGCCGGCCGAGAAGGCGCCTGATGACTGCGTTTTAGTGACCAATGTCGAAAAATCAGCCACATTCTTTTTGTAACCGATCGTATTTACGTTGGCGATGTTGTCTGAAATAATAGCGAGAGCCGTGCCGTTTGATGACAATCCGGCCACGCCAGCTAGCATTGCGCTGTTGATACTCATTATTCTCTCCTTTGGTGCGCCTCAATGATTATCTCGGCGCCGTTGATTTTGTTTTTGTTGGAGAGCTAGTTTCTCTATGCTCTATTGCCGCGTTCTGGCGTGGGCGTCATGCCCTTTTTATCGTGTCCTTCATTCAGAGTGACGGTGTTTGTTCAATACTTAAAATATCGGATAGTCTGTAAGAGGCGAGGCCTACTTTTAGGAAAGGCTCCAACCCGACAATATCAACGCCTGTTACGGCGCCGGTAACAAATGTGTCTACTAAAATATTCCCGCCACTGGCGTCAGTGGCGCTGACTTGAACGGTGTACAGGCCATCAGGCAGAGCGTTGCCGGCATTGTCGCTCCCGTCCCAGACGAAATCATGTTCGCCTGGCGCGACTTGCCCAGACTGGGAGTAAACGACTTTGCCGGAATCGTCTGAAACAACGATCGTGGTCTCTGTGGCTTGGGATTCCAGATTATATTGCCACTGCGCCTGACCGGCTGAGAGCATGGCGGCATCGCCTTTAAAGGTGACGGATTTGCCGATATATGTGACGGCGTTACCTGTGCTGGCGGCTTGAGTCAGAATGAGCAAGGCTTCCAGATTATCGTTTGTGTTGATCGCTTGTTCAACAGACGTAAATTGAACGAGCTGGGAAGTGAATTCTCCGCTGTCCAACGGATCAAGCGGATCCTGGTTCTGAAGCTGAGTGGTCAGCAATGTCAGAAAAGTCTCAAAATTTTCTGCGAGCCCCACTTTTGATTTCTGAGACTGGCTTAATACTGCATTTGCGGCTGGATTTACTTCCATGTTCTTACGTCCGTTTTTCCTGAATGGTCAGGGGTTTTGTTGAATAGGCTCATTTATATTTGGATGTTGATTCCGGCTTGG